>CAMJWQ010000026.1 GCA_946409475.1 uncultured Lachnospiraceae bacterium | reverse complement strand
ATTAGTAAATGAAATATGTGTTATCTCATTTTTAAGACATTTCCAAAAATCTTCAACTCTTTCATTAGTTACATACTTCTCTATCATTATTTCAAGTAGCATGTTTGACAAATCTCTATTATATACTTGAACAAACAATTCTAAGGATTGCCTTTTAGGCACATCCCCTTTTGCAAATATAATAATGTGTTCATTTATACTCGGACTATTTCTATAATAAACAGCATCCTCAATTCTATGCTTGATTATAGTATCGTTTTTTACTCTAAAATTATCTTCATATCCATGTAATATAATTTTCGCATCCTTAATTTTATCTGCCACTTCATTAATTACAAAAGATGGATTTTCCATTTCTATATCATTTAGCATAATTCCAAGTCGTTGATTTAGTTCAGTATATTCAATTTTCTCATAAATAACTTCTAATATAACATCATCTTTTTTTATCATTATCTATCCCCCAATCTCACTTGAAGAACTCCATCTGCTAGCATTTTTGCAAAATCTAAACTTTCTAATTTATTAATAAACAACTTTTGATTTTCTTTTAATGAATCCGTATCAATATCTTTAATTCCAGCAGCATATAAACGTTCTTCATCTATTTTCCTGCCACCTATAACTATTCCTAATGTTTTCCATAATTTTTCTTGTAATTCATTAATTGTTAATGATTCATTGGGCTTTATATTGGATTTAATAACTGCTTCAAATGTATCCTGTTTCAAGCGCATTCTTTTTATAGGTGGATTTCCAGTTGAAGGATAGAATATTCCTGCTTCCGTTCCTATTTTTCTCATACATCCATTAGGATTTGCCGTTGTTTCCATTTGCATAATTCCATAAATAGCAAAGCCAACTAAATCAGACTTTTCCTCTTGCCTTAACAAATCTTTTTTTTCTTTAAGTTCATTTAAACAATATTCCCAAAGACTTTGTGATAGTTCCTTTTGTTTAGTTGCTGGTATCGGGGTTATTAATATCTCTTCTAAATCATTATTTTCAAAAATCTTCTCTCCAAATTTTCTAGCATAAAATCTAGATATAGAATTGCAAATCATAGTGTAATTTAATTTAGATGCAATTGCCACAGCACCATTGCTATCATTTGTAAAATCCAATAAAAGTGGCATCATATTATCATTAGACCTTTTTACATATATATCTTCTAAACAAGACATATACCTAATTATAAGGAATGAGGATAATAGAACTAATTCTCTAATATCTGATAAATAATTGTTTGTTTCCTCCATATGTTCACTCATAGTATTGAAGACTGATTTCATCCCATCCGCCAATAAATTAGCAGTTCCACAGTTATCTTCATAATTTAAAAAATTATTTTTCATACTCTTTAAATTAATAGTTGGCTTATAATCCTTCTGAACATTACTTTCAACTGGAGCAAACAATATAGATACAATATCATCATCCTTTTGCAACCAATTTTTAACTTTTTTATATAGATTTGGTGATAACTTTCTTATTGCAAACGCAATAAATTCTCCAATTTCTACACCAATTGTATCTCCACCAAGATAATGTTCATTAACAATAGAGTATGACTGCATAGACCTTGCAAATGCACCCTTATCCATGCATGCAATTTTATTAGTCAAGGTTCTAAAAGTCAAAAGATTTTCTAATGATACATCTCTTTCGTCTATGGCATTTACATTATTTACTAAATACTTATAAATGGACGAATTATCATGCCCTTTTTCAGTAATGCCTTTAGCATTAAATGGTCTAATAAATTCAAAAAATCTACTAGTATCCCATTCTTTTTCAGATATACCCAAAAACATCCCATGAGCCAAATGAACTGTTTTTATGTTATCATAAGCAGGTTTAAAGCCTATATATTCCGTTTCAACGAAATGCTTTAATGCAGATCTGTCTATCATATCCTACTCTCCTCTCGTATTGACAAATATTTTCTGTCTAATAAATCAATTTCTGTCTTAAATATTTGTCCTGTTTGAGTATCGTATATTGTTATTTCCACTTCATCTTCTCCATCTTCCAAAGGCATATCTAATTGTTCAATAAATTTCCATATTCTTCTAGCGTTATCATCATCAATATAAATAACTGGAATACCTCTTTGTGCTTTTGCAAGTAATTCAAACATCTTATAATCAACCTTTAATGTAACATTTGTATCTTCCTTAAATCTAAGTAATACATAATTCACGCATAAATCAAAGCCCTGACGCATTGTATTGCAAAGTTTAGGTAAAATAACTTCAAAATTCTTTCTTGTATAGCCACATTTAGCACATAAAATACTTTGAGAGTTATATCCAAATCGATGACTTTGCCAAGCATATAATTTGTCCCTTTTTTCATATAATCCAAAAAAGCAATTAATCCTACTAATCATTAAATTTAATGCGTCTCGTTGTTTTTTTTCATCAAAGAGAATATCAAATTCATCTTCATCATTCTCAAATATTTCCTGTATACATTTACCTTTGCTATTAAAAAAATAAAAAGCCCGTTTCCTACTACAAAAGCCATTATAATCTTTGAATTCCAGCTTAGCTCTTTCGGAATTAAACTCATCAATCCACTCTCCATCACCATAGTTTCCATTAATTAATTGTTCATCAATAATGGGTACACTAATATTTGCAGGATCAAATGTTGATTTAACAATGTCAAACATTTTTCCTTCTCCAAAATCTGAGCCAAATATTAAATTTTGTAATGAATATTTCAGATCACTACTTGTTCTAGGCAATTCCTTACAATTTCTTCCTCCAAAAAGCAAGAAAGAAAAATAAGCCATTACTTCTCTCAAAGTGAAATGAAATCCGCGACGTATCATTTTATCAAAAACAAACTGTAATCTATCAATAACCTGATTATTATCTCTAAATATATTACAGTTTCTAACAAAATCACAATACTCATATGCAGAACAGCTTTTACACTTTTCTCGAACATCTTCTCCTGTCAATTTAGATAAAACTTGCGAAATTATTTTTTTATCTAAATTATTCCGCAGACTCAAATCGAATACAACAACCTTTTCCGTAGAAATATGATATTCCTCATCATAATAAACAGCGTTAATTATCTGTTCATATGCGGATTTGACTTGTGGTAATTCATTACGTGATGATTCAATACCATAGAGTTCACAAATAACAGCTTCATTAATAGCAACCAAGAAAACTTTCCCTTCATTTACCGCATTTTTCCATGTTTCATATACTTCGATGTCTCTTTTTTGGCTTGCATCATATTCTATAACAATATTTGGACACACTTCACGAATAGTTGATTCCAATTCACGAATTAAATGTGTTTTTCCATCGCCTGCATTACCAGTTAATACAACAGATTTTCTTTTTTTTACTGCATCAATTATTGCCTTATCCAAATCAGTTTCAATATGTATAAAATCAAGTTCCTCCATTGTGGACTTATCCGCTATTGCTGAAGAGCCCCTATAAAGATTTCTTACATAGTCTAATTTATTCACTCCATCCCCTTGCACGTCATTTGCCTCCTGAAAACTTTTAAATTCAACAAGATCATGCTTTTTCCTTAAAATATTGCTTATTAAAAACTCTTCCTTGTCAAATGCTTTTATTTCTTCCAACGCTTCTCTGTGATTTAATCGCATCTTTAGCCATCTTGTTTTCCAATAATCAATAATTTTATCAGAAACTTCCGTTCCTGTATTTTCTCCATAATAATATTCTGGGGCATCTGCCTTCCCGAATAAATAATCATGTAAATTACTTACTAATGAAGCTCCATATATAATTCTAGGCATAGAATGCTTTGGAAACTGATTAGCAGCTAAATTAGCAACATTATCTTCCATTATACATCTTACACCAGTATTAATTAATCTTAATTTAGGGCTGGTTCCTTCACCAAATACGTGATTAATTTGATTATATCCAATATTTCTTTCGGCAACTTCACAAAGACTTTTTGTTGTAACATCACTAATATGCATAGTTCCATATCCAGCCGTTGTGCCAAGTTGCCTCCAATAAACATCCTTAGTTCCACCAAACAAACTGCGAGGAAGTTTTAGCCGATTATATTGACTAGAACCAATAAAGTATAATGAAGTAGTTCCAATAAACACAACATCTGCTGGTTTTATAACAGGTTCTCCTTTCATACGACTTGCTATTTCACTTGGTGTATCTCCATATTTTTCTTTATACTTATCTAATACTTCTTTTGACAGCATAAGTAATGCGACAAGTTTTCCTCCTAATATACTATTATACGGAGGAATTGCTCCGCACACATTAAGTTCCATCATGCTTGAGCCTATATGGATCTTCTTTACTGTAAGCAATGCTATTCGTATTATCGATTTTCCGTCTTCACTATTAACAAAATTTTTATAGTCTATAAGATTATCCTTCTGAATAAGATTCTTCATTTGTAATTTTGAATTTAATAATTGGGCTAATTGATCAGCCCTTTTTCTTAAATACAAAGCATTTTCTGCCTTCTTACTAATTCCTCCCAAATCAGATTTTTCTTCATCATTAAAATCCTCCTTAAGTGCCTTTGCTCTCTTTTTATTTTCCTTCGCCATAATATCTTTCAATTTATTTATTATGGTCTCTGATGGATTCTCAATATCATTGACAGAACACAATCCTTCTATTTTTATTTCTTTTATTCCCATATCTATATATGTAATTAGTTCACTGATTTTATTTTCATAGCTATCTTTACTGTTTTGTATAGAATCAATAAATGCATCTGGTGTCCATCCCAAATAATCATCTCTTTTTGTTAACTGTAATGCCGTATTTTCTAATGAAGCAATTCCCATAATTGGATGATTTTTTTGTCCGGCATCTCTTATAAGATATAACATTGTTCTTCCTGGGGTTGATTCTGAAGTATTTGACCAAGAATATCTAAAATATCTCCATATATCACTTTTTTTTAGCCCTGTTATTTCATCAACACTATTATCCACATAATCTAAATATGGAATAATTCCAGTTCTTAAAGCATTTAATTTGTCATTTTCTGAGTTCATTTTGGATATACTATTCAATAACTCGTATAATTCCATTTTATCGGCAATTAAATCCTGTATTTTTCCCTTCGCTCCAAATCCACTTTCCATGCGACTGATAAATTCTTTTGATTCTTCCAATCTTTCAAGCCTAGACATTTCCATACAGTCTCTTAGCTGATCTTTAATTTTCTTCATTTGTTCTTGCGTAACTGAGGTGTTCTCTGCAGAAGGCAGTGTTAGTTCAAGCACACCCTCTCTAAGCTCATATATCCATCCAGTTCTGATTAGATCTCTTAAAAGCAACCATGCGGCACGATATATTTCTCTCTGCTCAATATTAATATTACAATCATTAGAAACCCATTCAACTTCTATTTTTACTATTTCTGCAATATCTAAAGTAGTTAAGCTTTCATTATCAAATATTTGTATTTTTTCATAAAATCTTTCCCTGAAAATCCCCTGAAGATTCGGTCTAAATGGTACTGTTATCTGTTGCATAATCTCCTCCTTGCGAAGCCAGCATATTTGTAAATTCTTCATTTATATCAAAAGTTATTTTTTTAGCTGGAACACATATAAAATCTTGCTCTTTCCATATTATCTGATATATGTTTATTTTCATCCCTAACCTAAAACATTCCAACAATTTATCCATATACGGTTTATATTTATAATTAAATGTAATCTCTTTTATTTGTGGTGAGGCTAAAACAAGACAATATGTAACATTAAATTGTTTTCCTAAAGCTTTTGAAAAATCATCTAGCTGTCTTAACGCCCGTTCACCACAAACGAGAGGAAACATAATTTTCTCATTCTCTGAAATTATTCCTTTTGCCTCAATAATAGTCTCTACATCATTATGTAATACTAAATCTGCTCTATATCCCCAGTACAGTTTTTTTTCTAAATCAATCACATCTGTATACTTAGATTGAAGGTATTGTCTTAACAAATTATTTATATTATTAAGGTATAAATAGCAATATGTTTCATCATCATTTACTGCTGCTACGACTGTGAATTTAGTACGCCCTGGTTTTTGATTCGGGCTCAATAGAACTGCTCTGCCCTCCATGGTTAGAAAATTAGATAACTTTGCTGAAGATGGTATATAGCATAGTTCCTCTACACCATCTACTAAAACCCATGCCAAAAATCGATTTTTACATTCCTCTAAGAAAAGACCAGATATGTACTTCATCCTTTTTTCTCTCCGCTTATATTTGGGTCAATAAAATCCATAATATCTCCAACATTACATTTTAATACAGTACATATTCTTTCTAATATTGTTAAATTTACCGGTTCATCTTTAGTTAATTTTGCCATTGTACTGCTACTAATACCAGTTATTTTACATAAGTCACCTTTATTCATTTTTTTATCAATAAGAATCTTCCACAGTTTGTTATATGATATAGACATAAATACCCTCCATCTCCATACTAATCTCACTATCTACTATTTCATATTCATATTTCCTATTCTAACATTCATATTGTACCTTAACCAGTATATATCATTTTATTGTCAACTTCAAATACTATCTCTGTATTTTCAAAGTTATTTTATGTTTTTTCATTTTTAATCAGTTTTTTGACTGTAAAGTGAAAATTTAAATTCCACATCACAGTTTTTTGACCGGTTTTTACACGAGATGCCTACCGTTCCTACATTCACCTCCTACATTCACCTCAATATACCTTTAATCTATTTTAAACTTAATTCCTACTTAGATATTAAATCTGAAATTTAATAGTAAAACGAAGTCTTAAATTCCAAAATCATTTAGTCTGTGCTATTTCTAATTATCCTTAACTCCTCATTCACTTTTCAACGTTTATAATATAAAAAATATACCTTTACAAACATATATTCTCCCTAAATCGAAATCGTTTGTAAAGGTATACTTTATCAAACCACGGATATCATTTTTTATATGTACTATAATTAACTTCTCTAAAGATATCAAATTTACAATTTAGGGAAATAGGTTATAGGTTTTCCAATATCCCCTTTAAAATTTTTCCTGCAAACATCTTCTGCTCTTCTGATTTTCCAACAAGTAATAACGAGATAATTTTTTCTGCTTCGGAATCTTCATTTTTATCTGACATAGCTGAATCTCCAATAATCAAGTAATCCAAAGTAGTATCTAACACTTGTCTCATCACAATCAATACATCAATACTTGTACCTCTGTATCCTCTCTCAATATCAGCTATAGATCTATATGATAACCCTACCGCATCAGCAAATGTTTCCTGTGTGAATCCTTTATTCTTTCTCAAATTCTTAATTCTTTTTCCGCTTTCTTTTATATTGTAATACATATTTATCCTCCTGATTTTCTGTTAAATTTCCTGTTAACTCGAAAATCAGGAACTATGGGCTCCTGCAGTTCGGCATCAATCTGCGAATAACCTGCCCAAACGTAACTATTACCACATAACGAATTGCAATATTATTTTTTTATTTTGATATTTCTTTTTCTCTGCTAACCTAGTAACAAGGCTACACTGAACTTGTAAATACGCTGCTAATACAGCATGAAGAAATAAGTAAGAATTTATAACTTTAGAATGGCATACAAAAATGCCAGATAGTAAAGACCATCTGACACAAACAGCTACAACATTAGTTTCAGTATAATCGTACAGATTAAATATGCTTAATAATGCTGATAAATTAACAAAACAATTTTTTGTAATGCCTATTATTTTTTTAAGAAAACACTATCTCCAGCTCCATTTACTAAAATAAACCAACCGCCCATACCTGCCTCCAAAATGGCAGCCATGGATGGTCATACTTTTAAGCCCTGCCAAACTGCCTTTTTTTTATTGCATTTTGGCAAGGCTGCATTTTATCATCTTCCTATATTAAGCATTATAATGCCGGTTATATCGGCACGATTAGGTTATGTAAAAAAGTATGGCGGCACGATACAATGTACATGAGGTGAACGATAATGCAGGAAGATATGTTAAAACATCTTGGCAGATGTATTCGAGAAGCTAGAAACGCCTACGGACTAACCCAAGAAGAACTCTCTGAACAATCTGGCGTATCTGTTAGACATATAGCAAATATAGAAAAGGGACGTCTGAATCCATCGTATGAAATTATAAAATTACTTATAAAACGATTAGGGATATCAGCGGAAACTCTCTTTTACCCAGATATTCCAAAACAGGATGAAGAGCTCAATCAATTTATTGGTAAATACCATGCCTGTTCAAAAGAGGATCGTCAAATCCTTTTAAAAACTTTGAATTGTCTGTCAGATGAGTTATTGAGTCGTTCAATAAAGTCAGAATATGGAAAGTCAAAAAAAGAATAAAGTCAGCAGAGCAAAAAGAAATCTTTCATGGAAATTTCTTGCCCGCTGACTTTATTTTTTGTCCGTTTTTTGGCGGGCAAATCAATTATAATGTATTTTCCTTCTGATGAAGTTTCTTGTGAATGTTAAATGCAAAAATAGCAGTAACAACCGTAGTCAGTAAATCCGCAACAGCTTGAGCGTACATAACACCGTTTAGGCCGAACACCATTGGAAGGAGCAAAATCACAGGAAGAAACATGATACCTTGGCGGCATATGTTTAAGATTCCACCAACCAGTGCCTTACCCATCGCCAGATAAAGTGTGGAATAGGTAAACTGTACCCCAAATGTAAAGAACATAATAGTGTTAGCCCGGAGTGCCGGTACGGCAATATTCAAAACCTGAGTATCATCGCTGAATAGAGATAAAATAGGAGCGGCAAGCAGGAATATAAGTATTGTAAAGATAATACAAAAGCCTGTTGTCCACTGCATACAGCTCTTAATTGCAGCGCGTAAACGCGAATAGTTCTGTGCTCCATAGTTGTATCCGGCCATCGGCTGGAAGCCTTTCATATAGCCAATAACTACATTTGCCCCCAGTGTGACAATCCGTAAAACGATACCCATAGCAGCAACCGCTTCGTCACCATAGTTGCTGGCTGCATTGGAAATCAGACTCATGGACAAACTGGAAAGCAGCTGCAGCAATAATGTTGATACACCAATTTTTATTATTTCTCCGTATATCTGCGCAGTAGGCTTAAAATAAGCAAATCCAATCTTAACAAAAGTCTTTCCGCCGGCAAAAAACCACACATAGATTCCGCTGGTAACGATTTGAGAAATTAGTGTTGCGATGGCCGCGCCCTGTACACCCATGCTAAGACTATAGATAAAAATGGGATCAAGAATCATGTTCAGTACTGCCCCAGTCAGCATGGCTGTCAGCGAAATATTGGTGGCTCCCTGGGCCACGGCCAGATTGCCCGCTGTTACATTTACTGCGCTAAAAATTGTGCTGATAACAAATATCATTGCATACTTTTTTGCAAACGGCATGATTGTTGATGTTGCCCCCATAAATCTCAAAACAGGTGTCAGTCCAATAAATATCACAAGAGCAACAATCAGAGCCACTATCATATTGCTAAACATGGCTGTAGATGCCACTCGATCAGCCATTTGCTTCTCTTTTTTCCCCAACAGCCGGGAAATGTAGGAACCGGCGCCAACGCCGAAGGTCAGCCCAATGCCTGAGAAAATCAGTGAAATAGGAAACGCTACTGAAACAGCGCCAACCTGCTGCGTTCCAAGACCAGACACAAAATAGGTGTCTACCACATTATAAAGAGCTGTCACCAGCATACTGATGACCATAGGAATACCTAGCTTGAACAATGACTTTGACACATCGCCCTCGCTCATAAGCTGCATTCGATTTTCTTTCATATTTTTTCAAGTTTCTTTATCCCTTTTATAATAATCAATGTTTTAAACTCGTTTCTACTTGCTAGCTGCCTGTAATTAATATTTTGATATCATAGCATCAATGCTTGTTGCAATGGCTGCCGGAAACGGCAAAAGCATCCATTGATAAGCCGACTGCAATTAGTAGTAAATCTAATACCCCTATTGGGTTCACCATCCTTCTTTTTTTACTGCTTCCTTTATTTTTCGAAAACTTTCTTCACTTATGACATGCTCAATCTGACATGCATCGGTCTCTGCCTGATCGGGAGCTACCCCCGCTTCTATAAGACAATCTTTAAAGAAACGGTGGCGCTCATAAATTTGGTTTGCGAGTTCCGAACCTTTTTTAGTTAAGTGAAGACTGCCATCTATATCTACTGACAGATACCTCTTATTTTGAAGTATCTTAACTGCATGACTGACAGAGGGCTTTGAAAAATTCATTTGTCTTGCCACATCAATGGAATGTACCTCACCAAGATGATTTTTCAAAATTAAAATTGTTTCCAGATAATCTTCTAATGATCTGCCTAACTTCAAAACACTCACTCCTTTGTCAGCTCATTTGACGACCTCCCACATAGTCATGTTGGAGACAGGCTGATCGCAGCCGTGGCACCCGCAGCAGTTATGGTTACAACCATTTTGGAGAGATACCTTTCGGATATATCCCTGCCGTTCCAGGTATTCCAATTCGGACCGTATGCTGTCTACATCTTTATAAGAGAGCTCAGCAAGCTCCTCAATGCTGTGTACTTGACCGTCCTGTAAATAATCCAGTAGCTTTATCAGCATACTTTATCCCCCTTTTTCAGAAAATCAGCAATCCAACGTGATAGGCAATGGCTGCCATAACCAGTGCCATTCCAATGTAATATCCCGCAATCCGAAGCGTCCATTTCATAGAATGGCTTTCCTGCGCGGTAGCGGAAAGTGCCATCAGGCAAGGTATGTTAAAGAAAAAGGCAAACAGGAACGCCAGTGCTTCCGGCTTCGAGACAACGGACATCAGGCTTGTGCTAAGTACTGCCGTATTGACAACACTGCTACCCTCAATGGCGCTCCAGATTCCATCTGTGTTAAACAGGGAGGCCATTACCCCCAGTGCGGCTTCCTTTCCCATGGCGGACGCGGCGAAAGCCATGAACAGCTGCCACGGCAGTCCGAATCTGAGAGTCACGGGCTCGATGAAGGTACCGATCCGGTAAATAATGCTGCTCTGCACGTTTCCATCCGGCGTATAAGCCAGAAGCCAGAACACAACGGAGATCGTGATGATAATCAGAAGCGCACGTTTCAGAACATTGCCCATTTTGTTGAACACGGAGCCAAACAGGCTTTTCCAATGGGGTTTGTGATACGGCGGCAGTTCCATAATCAACCCGGTACGTTCGGCTTCTTTATTCAGAGAACGCCCAAATATTTTATAGGTTACATACATGTGCAGGAAAGCCACAGCAAACAGGGACAGGATAACAAAAACCGCTTGACTCCCAAAGAAGGTTCCGCTGACAAGACCGACCACACCCCATGTGGATGCGCAGGGTACTGCCCAGGAAAGCGCCATGGTCATAACCCGCTGCCCCCAAGAATCGATTACGCGCGTACCGGTCACTCCTCCGATATTGCAGCCAAAGCTGACCAGAAACGGCATGATGGCCTTGCCTTGAAGACCCAGCTTCGCCATAGTGTTGTCAAACGTATAAGAAATGCGGGCCATGTACCCTATATCCTCCATGAATCCAAAGACAAGGCTGATACCGAAAACATAGCTTGCCATCTGAAGTGCAAAGGAAACGGCGGTTAGAACCGCGTTGCAGAGCAGAGACACTATAAACGGCGCAGTGCCGATACTCAGAAGCCAACTGGACAGTGGTGCGGAAATCCCCGAGATCAATGCACCAAACAACCCCATCAGCGGCATGCCGATTAACATGGATACCACAAGCCCCAGCACAATCATTCCAATGGCAATCGGCTTGCCCCAGCGTTTGCTGGTGGCAGCCCGATCAAAGCGGCTCCTTTTCACTCTTTGTCCGGTATTGACAACGTTACCCTTCATCAGCTTTTCGATCCATTGAAACTTGCAGTCTGCCGACCGCAGATTGCCATCCTGTATTCCGCCCAGTTCAACCTGCAGCTGGTCAAATGCGGCTGTATCTATTACTTCCCGCACGACAGAAATTGCAAGTGCATCCTTTTCCAGAAGCTTTGTGGTAAGCCAATCCACGGAATAGATACCAATGCCTTTTTCCGGCAATAGCTTTTTCACTTTTTCAAAATTTACTCCAAGTTCCTCTGCGTAAAGAGTGGAAAGTCCGTCCTCTTTTAACAGGGAGGCTTTTGCGCAACGTTTTTCCAGCACTTCATAAAAGTCGTCATAGCGTTTTTTATCTGCGGCGACCATTGGGATTACCGGAATCCCCAATTCTCTTTCAAGTCCCTCTGTATCTATCTTCTTACCCTGTGCATCGCACACATCCATCATGTTCAGTATCAGAACCGCCGGAACCTGAATGCCGGCGTAATCAGCCAGCATAAACAGACTGCGTTCCAGCTGGGAGGCATCCGCCAGAATGCAGATCAGGTCAGCCTGCCCGCCCGCGATAAAATTGCGCGTCACGATCTCCTCCTCGGAATTTGCCGACAGGCTGTATGTACCAGGGAGGTCTACCACATGGTAAGTGTCGCCCTGACGGTTAAAGGCACCCCGTTTGCTCTCCACGGTCTTTCCCGGCCAGTTGCCCACATGCTGGCGGGAGCCGGTCAGACCGTTAAACAGCGTGGACTTACCGGAATTCGGCTGCCCCAAAAGGGCGATAGTTGTTTCACTCATTTTCCAGTCACCTCCACCATGATTTTTTCAGAATCCACCCGGTTAATGGCAATCATCGTATCCCGTCCATAAAGGAGGAGCGGGCGTTTTTTCGGGTTCTGGATAACCTCGATGGCGCTGCCCACTGTCAGCCCGATGGACGTCACCCTGCTCTGAAAGCGGGTGTCTCCTGAAATGGCGGTGACCATTCCGGTTGTACCACCCTGTAATTCACTTAATTTTTTCATACTGTCTCTCCCTTCACAATCCATGTTTTTGCTTTTTCTTGTTCCTGCACCATCTTAAAATAATGACCTCGCTTTTTCAGAAGCTTCTGATGTGTGCCGATTTCCTCAATTCGCCCTTTGTTCAGAAGAATGATTTGATCCGCATTTTGTATGGTGTTAAGACGGTGGGCAATGACGAAAACGGTTTTATTTTTCATTAAATGGTCCAATGCCTGATTTATTTTCGCTTCGTTATCTGCATCCAGCGATGCGGTGGATTCATCCAACAGCAGGATTGGTGCATCTTTCAAAATGGCTCTTGCAATAGCGATCCTTTGTTTTTCACCACCGGAAAGAGTGCCGCCCCCCTCGGAAAGCCTTGTTTGATAACCGTCCGGCAGCTTTTCGATAAACTCATGGCAATGAGCGGCTTTTGCGGCTGCATAAACTTCTTTTTCGGTCGCATTCTCGCGTCCAGCCCCGATGTTGTTATAGATGGTATCCGACAAAAGCGTATTTTCCTGGAATACCTCGCTGATATAGTGTAAAATTCCATCAGGATTCAGGTCTTTCACATCACGCCCGCCGATTTTGATACATCCTTTCGTTACGTCCCAAAAACGGGCAATCAGGCTGGCAATGGTTGATTTGCCAGAGCCGGAAGGACCAATTAGAGCGGTGGTACTTCCTTCCTTTGCATGGAAATTTACATCATGTAGAACATCAGCCTGCCGGTTATAGGAAAAATCCACATGCTCAAAGGAAACATCAAAATGTGAAAGCTTTACCTGTTCTTCCTTATAAGGAAGCGGCTTTGTATCATAGGCCCGCTCCAGATTGACGGCGGCCAGCTTCAAATCTTTGAGCATGTTGTAGGAATGCTCAAAGGCAATCAGCAAGGCGGATAGGGCCAGACTCATAATCAGAAATGCCACAAGCTGTTCCGGCAAAATGGAACCACCCAAAAGCAGATAACTTCCGATCAGCAAAACAAGGGGAAGCAGAAAGCTTACGACAATGGAATACAGGCTTGTAGGAACTGCTGTCTTTATCTCTGCTTTGACGTTTGTTTTCCGAATGTCCTCCAGGGTATCCGACATTCTGGAAAAGTGTGAGTTTGTCATGTTGTGAGACTTAAAGACCTTCATACCCCGGATATATTCCAAAACAATGGAAATCATTTTGGATGTTAAATTTCGTTTCTGTGTCCCGTATTTTTCTACCAGATGATTACCCCAGCAAAGCACCGGCCATGCGATTAGAAGTACCGCGCATTCTGCCAAAGCCAGTTTCCAGTTGATAAAGAATGTACCAATCAAAATCAGGCCAGCCATCACCACTGTTTTTACCATAGAGGGAAGTGCATGGGTAATAATCAACTCAAAATTGCTTAAATCTTTTGTCAGGGTGCTTAACAAATATCCGCTGCTATTCTGATTAAAATACCCCAGGCTGAGAGAACGGAAGTGATCTGCCAATTCCACCCGCATCTGACCACATATTTGTGCACCTCTGGAAAAGCAGAGATAATAGCCGCTGCGGTAAACAATCAGCCGCAGGATAACGGCAATAAGACAAATCACGGTATCGGTTATCATGATTCCTGCCGTGAACGCACCATCCAGCAGACGGACAACGGTCAGATACAGAATAAAGTAAAGGATCATACTTCCGATTGCATCCAAGGTCATTAGGAATACCGGAAAGGTTAGCTGTTTTTGCTTACCACCCAATAGTTTTTTGATTGTTCGCAGCATTCAGACCGCCTCCTTTCCAATCGTTTCTCTCGTATAAATATCCCACATCTGGCTGTAGATCCCATTTTGAGCTACCAGCTTATCGTGTGTTCCTTGCTCCGCCATTTTCCCACCCTGGAACACCACAATCTTATCTGCGTCCCGTATGGTATGCAGCCGGTGGGCGATCATAATAGTGGTTTTGCCTTTCAGAAGATTTTGAAGTGCGAGCTGTATCTTGTGTTCGTTCTCGATATCGGAGTAGGACGTCGCCTCGTCAAAGATTACGATCGGCGTATTTTTCAGAATTGCCCTTGCGATGGAAATCCTCTGCTGCTGACCGCCAGACAGTTTTACGCCTTCGTCGCCAATCCGTGTCCGGTATGCGTTTGGCAGACCCATAATAAAGTCATCAATCTGTGCCGCCCTTGCCGCCTGCCGCACCTGTTCCTCGGTTGCTTCCGTACCCATTCGGATATTTTCAAGCAGCGTATCTTCCAGAAGAAACACATCCTGAAACACGAAAGCAGTCAAATCCATCAAGTTTTCCGTTTTTAGATCTGTAATCGGTGTACCGCCAATCTTGATTGTACCGCCGGTAGTATCCCAATAACGGCCAAGGAGCTGTACCGCTGTAGTTTTTCCAGCTCCGGACGGACCTACAAAGGCATTCACACTGCCGGGTTCCAGATGAAGACTGATAGATTCCAGGACTGCATTCCCGTCCTTTGTATACTCGAAGGTCACATCTTCAAAATCAATCGCATAGCAGCCGTCTTTTGGAAGGACCTTGCTTCCGCCTTTCATTGATTCCATATCCATAATGTGCTTTATATTGTCAAGTCCGCTTCCCAACTCCATCGACTGCATGACAATGGTGACTAAGTTCAAAAAGGATGTAAAGAAGCACATGGTAAGCAGGATAAACAACAGGTAAGCGGCAACAGACAAAGAACCTTTCAGATACAGCCAGCCGCCGGCCGGCAGCGTAAACAGAATGGCCGAATCCAGCACTACCAAAGTAATCGACAATGGATTGCAGGAAGACCGGCACATCTTTTTCCAACAGGTCGTGTAACGGTTCAATGCCTTTCGATACTGTTCAAACTTTTCTGCTGTCAGATGATACATCTTGATAACCGGCATGGCTCCAATGAACTCATTGGCAGAAGCGTTTAGACTTGCCGTGTCAGCGGCAAATTCATTGCTCATATCAGGATAACGCTTCATCAGCATCATTGGAATCGCAATCCCCAATATCATGGGAACCAGCATAACCAGTGCCATGACCCAATGTAACCGCAGCATAAAGAGAAACATCATAAGCGGTACAACAATGGCCTGAGCCAGTTCCAGAGTACTGTGTGCCAGAAAATTCTCCAGCCGGTCTACATCATCGAATAAAAGTGTTTTGATTTGTCCGGGCGCATGCTCCTGAAAAAAACCAAGGTTAAATTTAGACATGTGTTCCAGGACTTTCACTTTTACTTTATGCATGGTATTGAAGGCCGCTGCATGGGAGCAGATACCAGCAAAGGACATCAAAACAGCCTGCAAAACTGCCGCTAAAACACCAATGCCCGCCCACGTCAAAATGGCTTCAAAGGTCACTTCACTTTTGATTATAAGAAGCAAAATCCGATACACCACCAGATACGGGATGAAAGACAAAGCAGAGCAGAAGACAGCTAAAAACATTCCAACGCCCAGCTTTCCACGCTCCCCTTTTGCAAGGGTAAAAACGTATGATAATCCGGTTCGTTTTTGTTCCATAAACGATACCCCTTTCTTTATATTTTCTGGGTTAGATATTACTAACTCAATTTCACTTTACTCGACAAAGCTCAAAATATCAATAGGCACTCATGCTTTGCAGTTCCATTTTAAAACATCAAAAAAACAAAGTAATTTATCCGTGGATGAGACAATTCGATTCTCAGCGTCAATTCCTAGTAAATTCTCAACTGGGATGTTGAGCGCATCAGCTATGGTATATATCTGTTCCAGGCGTGGCTGACGTTTGCCTAGCTCATATTGCTGCACGGTCCCTGTGGCTACCCCAATTTGCAATGCAAGCGCCTTCTGGG
>CAMJWQ010000025.1 GCA_946409475.1 uncultured Lachnospiraceae bacterium | reverse complement strand
CACCTGTCATGTATTCGATGCCGGCTACGATATCGTCAATCACCTGGATGAGGTATTAAATGAGTTTGACCGTATCGTTGGTCTTGATAAACTCTATGCCGTTCATCTAAATGACAGTAAAAACCAATTGGGCAGCCATAAGGACCGGCATGAAAAGCTGGGAGAAGGCTTTATCGGCATATCCGCCTTTGCCCACATTATTAATCATCCACAATTAAAGCATCTGCCTTTTATATTGGAGACTCCCAATAAGCTGGAAGGATATGAAAGGGAGATTGCATTGCTGAAAGAAATTACCGCAACAGATCAGCCATACCATTCATAATACGCCGGAATGATTGCACAAATAGGAGGAAGCGTCTGTTAAATATAATAAGAGATTATAAATTTGCGGCATCATTTTTATCCCTGCCTTTTAATATAACAAATCTATTTCCTTTGTAATCCAGGATTCCTTCCTGCTTTAATTTACTTAATTCACGGGCCAGGGCACTTCTGTTAACGCATAAATATTTGGCAAGCTCCGTTCGGTTATAGGGTGTTACGATTTCTCCTAAGCCGGCATTTTGTTCCTTCCGTAAAATCTGAAGATAAGTCAATATTCGTTCACGCATGTGTTTTTTTGACAGAACCTCTATTTTTTTCAGCATATAGCGTGTTTTTTGGGCAAATAAAAGCATGAGGTTCTGCATAAACAAAATATGGGCATGACAGCTTTTATCATAATTGTCCCAAATGATTTTATAATGGAAAAAAAGAATCTCACAGGCAGAGGCCGTTCTGTAATTTATGGTGCTGTATTGCAGGGTGGCCCCTATAAAAGGCTCCGCGAAAATATCCTCCTCCTGCAGCTCTATATAAAGATACCCGTCTCCGGAATAATCCTGTTTTTCCAAAAGAACCTTTCCCTTTAATATGACTCCGACCTGAGTAATTAAATCCCCCTCTAATATGATATATTCATCTTTTTCGTACTGCTTTTTATAAAAGGAGAAGCTGTGCAACACGGTTTGTATTTCCTCCTGCCGCATTCCCTGAAATAAAGGATGGTTTAAAAGTTCCATAAATATATGCATTCCTTTCACTTTGCTCAAGGCACAAAATGTTCTTTTTCAGCCTTTCATCTCATACTTTACTATGAACAGTGTTGCTTTTGCAACATAAAATTTGAAAAAGTAGTGTTATTATAATAAATTGTGAAAAGGTAAAAAGGATTGAGGGAAGAATGGAAGCTTTTAGTGTATTTAAGGATTTAGCGATCATCATTGTATTTGCCAAATTATTCGGAATATTAGCCAGAAAATGTAAGGCTCCGCAGGTAGTCGGGGAAATATTTGCCGGTTTACTGATAGGGCCAAGTATGTTAGGAATTGTGGGACAGACGGATTTCCTTACGGAAATGGCGGAAATCGGTGTTGTATTAATTATGTTTTTAGCCGGTTTGGAAACAAATCTGAAGGACCTTTTAAAAACCGGGCCGAAAGCCTTTTTAATCGCCTGTGCAGGTGTAATTGTCCCTCTGGTATGCGGCACACTGTTTTATATGTTTTATTATGGATTTGCACCCTTTGGAGATGATAAATTTTACAGGGCTTTGTTTATCGGAACCATCATGACGGCAACCTCCGTCAGTATTACTGTCCAGACGCTGCGGGAAATGGGATACTTAAAGGGATTAATAGGCACCACCATTATGGGAGCAGCAATTATCGATGATGTTATTGGTATCATTGTTTTAACCTTTGTCATTGGCTTTAAGAATCCCGAATCCAAGCCAATTACCGTGATAATTAGTACCGTTTTATTTTTTATATTTGCTTTAGTAGTAGGTTTTATCGTGTACAAAATTTTTATTATCGTTGAAAAAAGATATCCCCATAACAGAAGAATACCCATTTTAGGTCTGGCTCTTTGTTTCAGCTTTGCATTTGTTGCCGAAAAATATTTTGGAATTGCGGATATTACGGGAGCGTACCTGGCGGGAGTTATTTTAAGCAGTACCTATAATTCCAAATATATTGCGGAAAAAATGGATATTAGTGCCTATATGCTGTTCGGTCCCATATTTTTTGCCAGCATTGGTTTAAAAACCAGTATCAATGGTATAGATGCATCCATTATGCTCTTTACTGCCGGCTTCGTGGTGGTAGCATTATTATCAAAAATCATCGGCTGCGGAGTAATGGCACGGATATGCAAATTCAAAGGATGGAAGGCGGTCATGATCGGTACCGGTATGATGACCAGGGGAGAGGTCGCTTTGATTGTAGCACAAAAGGGCCTGGCAGTAGGCTTATTATCACCTGTTTATTTCACCTGTGTCATATTTTTAATTCTTATTTCCTCCGTATTAACACCCATCGTTTTAAAATTGATCTATCCGAAAGTAATTGATACGGAATAGGTTTTCTGAAAGATATCTTAATGAATATGGTAATAATAAAACACCTGCCTGAGTACATATTAATAAAAGTATTGAGCAGGTGTTTCTTTATGCGCATATGTGAGATGAAAGATAAAGAAGTGATTAATATCAGGGACTGCAGGAGACTCGGCTGTGTATGTGATATTGATATTGATGAATGTACCGGCTGTGTTATCGCCATTATTATACCCGGACCGGCTAAAGTATGGGGAATATTCGGAAGAGAAAATGAATATGTGATTCCCTGGTGTGATATCAGACAGATAGGTGAGGATATTATATTGGTGGATATTAAAATAGACGACTGCTTTGTGAAATGCTCCCTTTAATAATCCTGGTACAAGTCTTAGCCTGTTATTGACAGCTGATTCCCAATTCCTATATAATGAAGTAAATTTGCTGGGTGAAAAGCAGGCTAAGCAAAAATCAGGAGGAGCTATATGAAGTGTCCCTATTGCAGTAATGAAAATACAAAAGTAATCGATTCCAGGCCGGCAGAAGATAATAACTCCATAAGACGGCGGCGTTTGTGTGAAATCTGCGGTAAAAGATTTACAACTTATGAAAAGGTCGAAACGATACCGTTGATCATTATGAAAAAGGACAATAACAGAGAACCTTACGACAGGGCGAAGATTGAAGCCGGTGTATTACGTGCCTGTCATAAACGTCCTATTTCAGCCAACCAGATTAGTCAGTTAGTGGATGATGTGGAAACGGAAATTTTTAACAGGGAAGAAAAAGAAATTGCAAGCGCTCTTATTGGGGAAATCGTGATGAAAAAATTAAAACGGCTGGACGACGTCGCTTACGTCCGATTTGCATCTGTCTATCGGGAGTTTAAAGATGTGAATACCTTTATGGAGGAACTTAAAAAAATCCTGGACAAGTAAACTTCAATTTTAGCATATTATTTTTTCGTTATAAAAATAACAAAAAGGAAAAGTATACCTTGATTTTCTGTTATAGGTCAGCTAAAATAAAGCAGACAATTAAATAATGTTAGATTTCGGAAAGAAAAGGAGAACCACATGAAAATAGTAACGAATAAAGTTCTATTTGTGTTAGCTATGCTCACACTAACTATTGCACTGGGCGGATGCTCAGGTGATAAGAAAAGTGAAGGTTCATCTGAAAGCGGAAAGGAAGCCCGGCAGGAATCGGTAAAAAGCCCTACATACGGTGGGGAGATTACGGTTGGCATTCCACAGGATTTAGATGATAGTCTTGACCCACATAAAGCAGTTGCGGCAGGAACCAAGGAAGTATTGTTTAATATTTTTGAAGGGTTATACAAACCCGATTCAGAAGGAAATCTGGTACCGGCTGTAGCAAGTGACTGTAAGATATCGGAGGATGGGAAGACCTATACCTTTACCTTAAGAGAGGGAATTAAATTCCATGACGGCAGCCTTGTAACAGTCGATGATATAAAGTATTCAATCGATCGATGCGCTGATACATCACAGGGAGAACCTTTGGTATCAGCCTTTTCTAATATTGACAGCGTAACGGTTATCGATGAGAGGACGGTGGCGGTATCCTTAAAAGAAGCGGATCCTGATTTCCTGGCTTATATGACCACAGCCATTATTCCTAAGAATAATCCGAATCCGGATACGAATCCCATCGGAACAGGTCCCTTTCGTTATGTCTCCCGTTCTCCCCAGGAGAATATTATCATGGAGAAGTTTACGGATTATTGGGGTGAGGCCGCATACCTTGACAAGGTAACCTTTAAGATTGTAGCCAATGCGGATACGATAGTTATGGGCCTAAAGGGCGGTTCCATAGATATGTATGCAAGATTAACGGCGAGCCAGACTGCAGAGCTGAAGGAGGATTTTCAGATTTATGAAGGCACCATGAATCTGGTTCAGGCTTTGTACCTGAATCATGATAAGGAACCCTTTAATAATTTGCAGGTAAGACAAGCTTTGTGTTATGCCGTAAATCCGCAGGAGGTCATGGATATGATCGCAGACGGCAAGGGCAGTGAAATAGGAAGCAGTATGTTTCCGGCATTTCAAAAGTATTATATGGAAGAATTGAATGATGTTTATAATCAGGATTTGGAAAAAGCCAAAAGCCTGCTGGCAGAGGCCGGTTATCCTGACGGTTTTTCCATGACCATAACGGTTCCCTCTAATTATCAGCCCCATATTGATACGGCTCAGGTACTGGTAGAGGAGTTTAAACAGATAGGAATTGACGCAACCATAGAATTGGTAGAATGGGACAGCTGGTTAAGTGATGTGTATTCGAACAGGGATTATCAGTCTACGGTTATCGGGGTAGATGCCTCTTCTTTAACGGCAAGGGCGCTGCTTGAACGTTTTACGACAGATAACGGGGGAAATTTTATTAACTATCATAACGAAAAGTATGATGACCTGTTTTCCAAAGCGATTGCTTCCAAGACGGCAGATGAGGAAATTTCTTATTATAAGGATATGGAAAAATTACTGGCGGAAGATGCGGCCAATGTATATATACAGGATTTAGCCAATTTAGTAGCCCTGCGGGATACCTTCGGCGGCTACACCTTTTATCCCTTATACGTACAGGATATGGCTAAAATTTATAAAACGGAATAGTAAGCGGAAAAGGAATGTAATGAAAAAATAGAGCAGTAATTTAAGAAAGGCCCGGAAGAAAATGAAGTATATCATTAAAAAAATATTTTTTTTTATACTAACATTATTAATTGTCGTATTTTTAACTTTCCTGGCCTTTCAGATTATTCCCGGAGACCCGGCTGTTTCTTTGCTGGGGACGGAGGGCACGCCTCTAAAGGTCGCCGCACTCCGGGAGGAAATGGGATTAAACAAGCCGGTTGGGGAACGTTTCCTTACATGGGTGCTTAATTTTATGAAGGGAGACATGGGGATATCCTATAGTTACCAGATTCCTGTTTCGGAGTTAATCACAGATAAGATTCCCGTAACCTTTCTGTTGACCATGCTTTCTTTTGCATTCATTATATGCATGGGAATACCCTTAGGCATTTATACGTCAAAGCATGCAGGCAGCAGGCTGGATCGCCTGATCATGACGGTAAATCAGGTAACCATGGCCATACCGCCGTTTTTTCTTGGGATTATCCTGACCTATCTCTTCGGGCTGGTATTAAAGTGGTTCGTTCCGGGAGGGTATATCTCGTATTCGGATGATTTCTTTGGATTTTTTACATATTTAATTTTCCCGGCCATTGCTATCGCATTTCCGAAGAGTGCCATGGTTGTAAAGCTGTTTCGAGGCTCCATTATAGAGGAAGCGAAAAAAGATTACGTAAGAACGGCTTACAGCAGGGGGAATACCATAAACGGTGTTTTATACGGTCATGTGTTAAAAAATGCTATTTTGCCCGTAATCACTTTTTTAGCGGTCGTATTTGCGGATATCATCGCCGGAAGTATCATCATAGAGCAGGTTTTTGGAATACCGGGTCTGGGAAGAATGCTGATTACTTCCATTCAAAATAGAGATTATCCCGTAGTACAGGCAATTATTGTCTGTATTGCATTTGTCGTATTAGGCTCCAATCTGTTGGCGGATATTCTGCTGAAGGTATTGGATCCCAGAATTAAATTATAGCTTATCGGATAAAGAGGCAGATAGGAAGATGAAAATGAAGAAGCCGGAATATCATATCGTATTTACTGTCGTACTGCTTGGTGTCTTGACTTTTCTTGCCCTGATGGGCTTCATTCATACACCTTATGATCCGGATGCCATGAACGGGTTAGAGAAGTTTGCAGCCCCTGATCTGCATCATATTTTCGGAACGGATCATTTTGGCAGAGATGTCTTCAGCCGTGTCTGCAAGGGCCTGGGGACTACTTTTTTTGTTGCGGTAACGACGGTTATGATAGGAGCCTTGGGGGGGACGGTAATTGGTGCTCTGACAGGGTACTTTGGGGGTATTCTTGATGAAATCATTATGCGTTTCAATGACGTAGTGGCTTCTTTTCCCAGTGTGTTACTGGCCATGGTTTTTATCAGTATATTAGGTCCGGGAAAATACAATGTCATTTTTGCATTGGGTATCATTTTCATACCCAGCTATGCCAGAATGGTACGAAGTGAATTTATAAAGCAAAAAAATTTTGATTATGTGAAAAGTGCTAAGTTAATGAAGGCAGGTTCTTTTCGAATCATGTTTCTGCATATATTTCCCAACACTACCTCCGTGTTTATGTCATCTCTGGCCATTGGCTTTAACAATGCCGTATTAGCAGAAGCAGGCATGAGTTATTTGGGAATTGGCGTTCAGCCGCCGGATGCCAGTCTTGGCAGAATGCTTTCCGAATCCCAGGCCTATTTATTTACAGCTCCCTGGTTCGCTATATTTCCGGGAATAGTCATTATTTTAATGATTTTGGGATTTAGTATGCTGGGAGATATTTTACAACAAAAAAACGGAGGTATTTGAATGGGAAATTTACTGGAAGTAAAAAGCCTGTCCATAACATTCGAGGGAAATCAGGCACGGGAAAAGGTTGTAAGAAATGTTTCTTTTTCCGTTATGGAGGGGGAGATTTTAGGAATAGCAGGTGAGTCAGGCTCCGGAAAGACCTTAACAGCCCTTGCCATTGCCGGATTATTAAACAGACATGGTGCCGTTTCCTTAGAGGGAGAAATACTTTTTCAGGGTAAAAACTTACTTACCTGTAAGCGGGAAGAATTAAGAAGGTATCAGGGAAATGATATCAGTATGGTGTTTCAGGAACCAATGTCATCTTTAAATCCTGTTATGAAAATCGGCAGGCAAATAGAAGAGAGCATTAAAATCCATGGTACTTTATCGAAAAAGGAACGGAAAGAAAAAGCTATTTGGGCCATGGAATGCGTGGAGCTTGAAAATCCTGAAAAAATATATCACCGGTATCCCCATGAATTATCGGGAGGGATGAGGCAGAGGGTTATGATTGCCGCTTCCCTCATCAGTAATCCCAGGCTTATGATAGCGGATGAACCCACGACAGCTTTAGACGTATCCATACAGCATCAGATATTAAAGCTGTTTCAAAAGATCAACCGGGAAAATCATACGGCCATTTTATTTATTTCCCATGATTTAAGCTTAATTTATCATTTATGTGGCAGAGCATTGGTTATGTATGAGGGTAGTTTGATTGAGGAAGGTAACACGAAGGAAATTTTTTACCATCCCCGTCACAGCTATACAAAAAACCTCATAGCGTGTATTCCGACTTATGAAAAAAAGGTTTGATACTATGGCTGATACAATATTGAAATTAGAAAACGTAAGTGTATATTTTGAGAAAAAAGGATGGAAAACCATTCGGACGGAAGCAGTTAACCAGGTTTCCTTTCAAATAAAGGAAGGAGAAACCGTAGGCCTGGTGGGAGAGAGCGGCTGCGGGAAAACGACGTTATCAAAGGCGATATTGGGCTTTGTCAGGCATGGAGAAGGAGATATACAGCTAAAAACGCCTAATCCGCAAATGATTTTTCAAGATCCCTTCAGCTCCTTAAATCCCTCTAAAAAAATCGGCTGGATATTGGAGGAGCCTTTACGATTATCCGGTAAGTACACAAAAGAGGACAGAAAGAATAAGGTAAGGGAAATGCTTCAAAAAATAGGACTGGAGCAGAAATATGCCCATCGCTATCCAAGAGAATTATCCGGGGGACAAAGGCAGAGGGTGAGCATAGGGATTGCTTTGTTATCCGGGTCAAAATTCATCATAGCAGATGAGCCGGTTTCTGCATTGGATGTTACCGTTCAGGCCCAAATCCTCAAACTCTTAAAGGAAGTACAAAAGGAATATAACATGACGATTCTGTTTATTTCCCACGACTTAAAGGTAGTATATCAAATATGCGACAGGGTCATGGTTATGAAAAACGGAAGAATCATAGAAGATAAAAAGACAGAAGAGCTATTTCAAAACCCGGAACATCCCTATACAAAATTATTATTAAATATGGATACCCTATAGGGAAATTATAAAATAATGACGATATAGGAAGCAGAGCCGGTACAATTTTTTAGTAAGAGGTATATGATGGAAATATCCAAAGTGCATGGAGCAAGATCCGTTGCAAAGGCGCCGGAACAAGTGCCTGCAAATAAAGAAAAATTAAAAATCGGGGAAATGCAGAGCTTATCCGGAGAGAAAAAGGATGGGGAACAGGACCCGCAATTCCTTCGTCAGGAAAAGGCGGTAAAAAAAGCTGCGTCCATTGAAGAGGTGCAGGCAGCAGTGGAAGCCAATAAAGGCTTTGGCTTTCAAATGGTGGGAGCGGACAGCAGGCTGGAGGAGCTGGATATCAGCAGGGAAATAACCGATTTGAAAAAGGATGAGATTTTACAGCAATACCATTATTTTGTAAAAAATGCAAAAAAAATGCTGATAAAGGATGAGGATTGGGATTCCTTTTATATATAATATTTATTTTGTTTACTATTGCACATTTTTCATTCCTATGTAATAGTATACATAATACGGATTTTACGGATATGACAGAATGACGGAGAAAGAGGACATAACATGATGAAATCAAACAAAGCAAGTATCATAGCCGGTTTCGGTTTGCTGCTTGCTGCTTTTATTTGGGGCGTTGCATTTGTGGTTGTAAAAACAGCTCTGGATGTGATTCCGCCCATGTATATGCTGGCATTTCGATTTACCATTGCGGCTATTTCCTTACTGATTGTATTTCATAAAAGAATAAAAAAGATATCCGGGGACTTAATCATAAACGGTATGATTTTAGGCATACTATTATTTATGGGATATATGCTGCAGACGATTGGCTGCAAGTATACAACAGCCGGCAAAAATGCCTTTCTTACCACCATTTATGTGGTGCTGGTACCTTTTTTGAATTGGCTGATTTTCAAATGGAAGCCAAATCCGTATTGCATTGCTGCCGCGTTTTTGGCACTCCTTGGAATTGCCCTGCTGTCTCTTGACGGAAGCTTACGAATGAATATAGGAGATATTCTTTCCATTTTGTGCGGATTTGCCTATGCCATGCATATGGTTTACATAGATAAATTTACGAAAATACAGGATCCCATATTGCTCACTTTACTTCAGGTTGTATTTGTCGGACTTATTTCATGGGCGGCAGCTTTACTATTTGAAGGCTCCTTTCCTATGGGGGTCTTGCAGGCTGACAGTATAGGTAGTATGCTGTATTTAGGATTATTAAGCACTATGGTTTGCTTTTTGCTTCAAAATGTGGGCCAAAAATATACCCAGGCATCTACGGCAGCCCTGCTTTTATCCATGGAATCCGTATTTGGTGCTTTATCCGGTGTAATTCTATTAGGAGAAAGAATGAATATAAAAATGATAGCGGGCTGTATTTTTATATTCATTGCGGTTATTATGGCAGAGACAAAATTATCATTTATTAAGACAATCAGAAACAAATTAATCGGCAGATTTTATCCGGATTATTATATCACCTCTGCTTATGCCATTAATTATCAGAAATGGTATGCTAAAGGCATGCGCGGGATATTATTTGATATTGATAATACCCTGGTTTCCCATGGAGCCAGGGCAGATAAAAGGGCAATCGATCTAATTGCGCAGTTAAAAAAGATCGGTTTTCGTGTCTGCCTGATCAGTAATAACAGAGAAGAACGTGTTAAGCTTTTTAATGACGACGTGCAGGTCTGTTATATCTACAAGGCCAATAAGCCCAGCAGGAAGAATTATAGAAAAGCCATGGATATGATTGAAACAACCGTTGATACGACGATTTTTATCGGGGACCAGTTATTTACGGATATATTTGGAGCGAAAAGAACCGGTATTACTACCATCCTGGTAAGCCCTATTCATCCCAAGGAAGAAATTCAAATCGTATTAAAGAGATATCTGGAGAAATTTGTTTTATACTATTATCAAAAGGATAAAACGGATATCATACGGACCGCTTCTATAAAAAATAAAATAGAAGACGGAAAGGAAATACCGGAGGAACGAGGAATATGAAAATAAATGGAGATACCGATATTTATGGGCTGATAGGAAATCCGGTCTCACATACCTTATCACCCGTCATTCATAACAGCTTAGCACAGGAAAAGGGACATAATCTTGTCTATATACCTTTTTTGGTTCCCCAAGGTGCCTTAAAGGAAGCAATAAAGGGAGCCTATTCCCTGCAGGTAAAGGGTCTGAATGTGACCGTTCCCTTTAAAGAAAAGGTAATGGAATATCTGGAGGATATCGATGAGCTGGCAGGGGAGATTCATGCCGTGAATACCCTCGTACGGGGAGAAAGCGGATTTAAGGGCTATAATACGGATATATCAGGCCTGAAGCGGGCTATGAAAAAAGATGACATACCCATAAAAGGGGAAACGGTTTGTCTGCTGGGGGCAGGCGGCGCGGCAAAAGCCGCTGCGGCCTTATGCGCCAAAGAAGGGGCGGCTAAGATCTATATTCTGAACCGAACAATCGAAAAAGCACAGGAAATAGAAAAAATGGTAAAGGATACCTATGGTTTTGCCAATATAAGTTCCTTACATATGGAAGAGCATCAAAGCATAAAGGAGGAAGGGCTGCTGGCCATTCAGTGTACAAGCGTAGGGTTGCATCCAAAGGAAGGAAAAGCGGTCATTGAAGAGGAGGAATTTTATAAGAAGATAGCAGTCGGCCTGGACCTTATATATAAACCGGAGACCACCGGGTTTATGAAGAAAATCACAGCCAGGGGAAACAGGGCATATAACGGTCTTAAGATGCTGGTGTATCAGGGAATTATTGCCTATGAATTATGGACGGAAACCGAAATTCATGAGAAAACGGCAGATTTGATATATGAAAAATGTAAGGCGGAGCTGAAAGACCATGAATAATATTATTTTAATCGGCTATATGGGGGCGGGAAAGACATCGGTGGGAAGAGAACTGGCCTTACTGGAAAATAAAGTATTTATGGATACCGATATGGCAATAGAAAAAAGAGCGGGAAAAAGGATACGGGATATCTTTGCCTTGGAGGGAGAAGCGTATTTTCGGGATTTAGAAACGAAAATATTGGAGGAAATGCTTGAAAACCTTTCTGATGCCGTTATTTCCGCAGGAGGAGGCCTTCCTATTACGGAAAAGAACCGTTTGCTGTTAAAAAAGCTGGGAAAGGTTATCTTTTTAAAAGTAAAGGCGGAAACGGTAATGAAAAGATTGGAAAGGGATACCACCAGGCCCTTATTGCAGGATCATAATAAATTAACGAAAATAAAGGATATGCTCAGGCTTCGAAATCCGATTTACGAAAGTGTTTCGGATATGATAATGGAAACGGATCAACTGGGCTGTGAAGAAATAGCGGCAAGGATCAGAGACGGATTAACCGGGGTGTGAAAAAACAGTAAAAGGATTAGGATAAGATCAAACGGAGCGAAAACAGATAGCAGCAGGGATTAGAGATGATGAGAAAAGGATATGGGAGGAAGCAGCATGAAGCTATTAATCATTAACGGGCCGAATATTAATTTTTTGGGAATACGGGAAAAGGAGGTATATGGTAAGCAGGATTATAATTATCTGCTTACCAGTATACAAAAGAAAGCAAATGAAACAGACTGTAATATAGAAGTATTTCAAAGCAATCATGAGGGTGCGATCATCGACCGTATTCAGGATGCATATGGGGACGGTACAAAAGGAATCATCATTAATCCCGGTGCCTTTACCCATTACAGCTATGCCATAAGAGATGCACTGGCCTCTGTTTCCATGCCTAAAATAGAGGTACATATATCCAATGTTTATAGAAGGGATGAATTCCGCCATACATCCGTTACGGCAGCATCCTGTGACGGACAAATAGCAGGACTTGGCCTGCAGGGTTATTTATTGGCAATTGATGCTCTTCTGCATGATTGTAAGGAATCATGCAATAATAAGAGTAAGCAGATGTAATAATAATTACCTGTGCAAATATAATCGGAATTGTAAAATAATAGTTGAAATATTTAATAATATCATATAAACTAGAAACGTATGAATGCGAAAGAACTTAAGGAGGATTTACTATGATTTCAGCAGGTGATTTTCGAAATGGAATTACGATAGAGCTCGATAATAATATTTTTCAAATTATTGAGTTTCAGCATGTAAAACCAGGAAAAGGAGCTGCCTTCGTCAGAACAAAATTAAAAAATATAAAGAGCGGCGGTGTAGTGGAAAGAACCTTCAGACCCACTGAAAAATGCCCTCAGGCGCGTATTGATAGAAATGACATGCAGTATTTATACTCAGACGGTGATTTGTATCATTTTATGAATATGGAAAATTATGAGCAGATAGCACTCAATCAGGAATCCATCGGGGATGCATTAAAATTTGTAAAAGAAAACGATATGGTTAAGGTATGTTCTCATAACGGTAATGTATTTGCCGTAGAACCGCCCTTATTTGTTGAATTGGAGATTACGGATACGGAGCCCGGATTTAAAGGAGACACTGCTACCGGTGCTACGAAGCCTGCCGTAGTGGAAACAGGTGCAACGGTTTATGTACCCTTATTCGTAGAACAGGGTGATGTTATTAAAATCGATACCAGAACCGGAGATTACCTTTCAAGGGCATAATGGCCGACCGGATTTCATATACTTTTAAGGCGTTTTTCATGATATATTTGTAACAATAGAAGATTTTATTTCTATTGTTACTATATATAGGTTAACATTTATTTCTATTTTTAATCACTTGTTTATATTTAACAGCATTCATTTATTTATTCTTATCTTATTTATGATCAAAGACACCTTCGTGTCAAAAGTCCCAATTTTTTATTTTTTTACTATTAATCAAAGTTAATCTGACCATTCTGACTTACTGTCCCGGCTTCTAACGGAGGCCCCTTGTATTCTGTTTTTATCAAAAGGCTGTGTTGGGTTAACTTGTAAAGCATTCATGTAAAATACTGCATGTAAAAGAAAGAGAGGTTTTATGAGTTATCAGGAATTTTTAGACGCCGTATTACAGGGAATCAAGGCCTGTTTAGGAGAAAGAAAGGAGGTAACCATCAACAGAATCCTGAAAAATAATTCCATATATTTGGACGGCTTAACAATTAAGGAAGAAACCCGAAATATATCCCCTACTATTTACTTGAATTCCTACTATCCGGAATATATGAGCGGTAAAAGCCTGGGAGAAATAATTTTAAAGCTCCTTGAGGTTTATGAAAAAAACCGGCTGGAACAAAATATTGATATCACTTTCTTTACGGATTTTAACCGGGTAGGGGAAAAGGTGGTTTTTAAGCTGATTAATTATCATAAAAACAAAGAATTACTTAACGACATCCCTCATATCAAATACCTGGATCTGGCTATTGTTTTTTATTGTTTTCTTTATCATGACAGATTGGGGACTGCCAATATTACTATTACCAATAAGCATTTACAGCTGTGGGGGATTTCCGAAAAAGAACTGTTTTTAAGAGCCAGGGAAAACACGCCGAAATTATTACGTTATGATCTAAGGAGCATGGAGGAAGTGATATTGGAAATATGCAGGGATAATAGCGGTAATAACAGTATGTATAGCGGCTTAGAGCTGAGGCAGGGTGATTCCCGCCATGGAGAGTGTGGTACGTTGCATGATACATATGATGAGATGCATCATGCGGAGTCTGTGGCAAAAGAAGTGCTGCAAAGCATAAAAGATGAGAAGGATAACCTGCCCATGTATGTACTGTCCAATCATAATAGGCTAAACGGTGCGGCCTGTATATTATATCAGGGAATATTGGATGGATTTGCCAATCTGATAGAACAGGATCTGTACATTCTCCCCAGCAGCATTCATGAGGTTATTATCATACCCGCATCTTTTCAGCAAAATCCGGGAAAGCTTCAGGAAATGGTAAGGGAGGTAAATAGAACGCAGTTAGAGGCAGAAGAAATTTTATCGGATTGTGTTTATTATTATTCCAGAGAGAAAGCTTGCTTATCCTGTAAACACTGACAATATATGGGGAATCTTTGAATTATCTTTCCAAATAAACTTATGTTTCAGATAAATTATTCGTGAAAAAACTATGAAATAGTTGGAATTTTATGATTTCTAATTGATAAATTGTATAAGTTGATGTAAAATAAGTTGAAATGTTTTCATACGCACTCGTAGCTCAGGGGATAGAGCAATGGTTTCCGGTACCATGTGTCGGGGGTTCGAATCCTCTCGAGTGCATTATGAAAGAAAGGATGTATAAACCTATGAAGCTTAATTTGGAAAAGGCGAAAGAATTTATCATCAAAAATATAAGATATATTATCGTTGCACTTTTATTCATAGCTGTTATTATCATATTAGTGCAATGTTCCACAAAGGATAAAGATGAAAAAGAAGCGAAGGATGAGACAGAGGAAAGCGTGGAGGTGATTCCGGTTGAACCGGAAGAAACGGAAACGGAAACAGATGAATTATTAGTCAACGCTTATGATAATGTTAATAATTTAGTGAATCAGTATTTTACGGCTTTACAGGACGGGAATGTTGAAACCTACAAGCAAATCTCCAATGAGTTAACACCTGAGGATGAAATAAGAATTGTTAAGAAAAGTGAATATATTGAATCTTATCAAAACATAGTCTGTTACTCTAAAAAAGGGCCGGTTGATAATTCTTATATTGTATTTGCCTATTATGATATTAAATTTGCCGGAATTGACACTTTGGCTCCCGGCTTAAAATCCCTGTATATCTGCACCGATGAATCCGGCGGCCTGTATGTAAATGATGCGGAACTGGATGCGGAAGTGGAAGCTTATATCAATCAATTAGCGGAAGAAGAGGATATCAAGGAGCTCATTGAATCTGTTAATAATAAGTATAACGAAGTGGTATCGGCCGATCAGAATTTACGCGTATTCATTACGAATTTGACGGGAATCTTAGATCAGGCGGACCAGGCGGCGGCAGATCAGGCTGCAGCGGACCAGGCGGCGGCAGAACAGGCTGCGGCAAACGCAGCAGGACAAGCAGTAAATGAAACGGTTTCGGTGACAGAAACCGTAAATGTTCGAAGGGATGCCAGTGAGACGGCGGAAAAGCTCGGTACGGCTTATATGGGAGAAACCTATACAAGAACGGCAGTTTTAGATAACGGTTGGAGTAAAATAACCTATAATAATCAGGACGCCTATATAAAGAGCGAATTTTTAACAACGGATGCATCACAGGTAGCGGCCGGTACCAATGAAACCGTAACCGTAAAGGAAACGGTAAACGTAAGAAAACAGGCCAATGAAAATTCCGAACGTGTCGGTGTAGCTTATATGGGTGAGAACTATACACGAATTATGAAATATGCGGACGGTTGGAGTAAAATTGATTATAACGGCACGGAAGGCTACGTGAAGTCTGAATATCTGGAGTAAATATTGTTTAGTAAAAATATTTCATTCGTATTTTAACTTTTTAACACAAAAGAATAGGGATAAATAAAAAACCTCCGCATTGTTGGGGGTTTTTTATATGGAAAAATGACAAAGCGAAGGCCTGTACACCTGCACACCGTAAATAAAGAGGAAGAGAATAAAAATATAGGAGTATGTATATGATAATATTAAAACCAGTAAAGGATGTGAACATTCATGAAAGCAGGAGACAGGCAGGTTTTAAAAGAAATACTGAAAAGAAGTGATATCGCTATCCATACCATATATTCCATTATTGATAAAGTTTACGATGATAAATTAGCAGTCGACTTAAACAAACAATCCATGAAGCTGGAGCAGATCAGGAATAAGGCAAAAAGAAAAATGGAAGAGGACGGCATCGGCCTGAAAAGAAAATTTCCTATTGAAAGAACTCTCGCATGGACACAGGTACAAAGAGAAACCATATTAAATACCAGTACGGGCCATATAGCAGAAATAATGATACAGACAAATACAAAAGGCATTACGGATATTATGAGAGTTATTAACCGAAACGGTGATGTTTCCAAGGCTGCCGTTGAAATAGCCGACGAACTGATGGATTTTGACAGAATCACCATCGAAAGGTTAATGGAATATCTGTAATGGGTGTACGAATTTTTTTCAATGTTTGCATAAAAGTAAATAGTAAAGTATAATGAATGGTGCGTTAAACAGTAAGTAACAGGAATGAAACAATATGGCTGAAAAAAATTTGGATAAAAAAGAAAATGATAATAAGCATAATGAATGTGCCCGAAATAGACGGGAAAATGAAAAACAGGAAATCCGTTTAAATAAATATTTGAGTGAAAACGGTATTTGCTCCAGAAGAGAGGCTGACCGTCTCATTGAAGAGGGAAAAGTGGTTGTTGACGAAAAAACGGCAGGGCTGGGTGACAGGATAAAAGCCGGGCAAAAAGTAGAAGTAAGGGGTAAGACTGTTAAGGAGATGGATAAAGCCATACTTATTGCTTTTAACAAGCCAAAAGGTATCGTCTGTACCACATCAAAAAAGGATAAAAACAATATTATTGATTATATCAATTATCCGGAAAGAATCATCTATGTAGGGAGACTGGATAAGAATTCGGAAGGATTGCTTTTACTTACCAATGACGGAGAACTGGCAAATGCTGTCATGAAAGCCGGAAACTTTCATGAAAAGGAGTATGTGGTAACCGTTGACAAGCCTATTACCGGAGAATTTATTCGGGCAATGGGAAACGGGGTTCCCATATTGGACACCATTACCAGAAGATGTAAGGTGGAACAGATTAACAGCAGAAGATTTAAAATTGTCATCACCCAGGGACTTAACAGACAAATCAGACGAATGTGTGAATATCTGGGTTATCGTGTCTTACATTTAAAAAGAATCCGAATTATGAATATACAATTGGGAGATCTGCAGGCAGGGAAGTACCGAAATCTAACGGAGGAAGAAACGGATATATTAAGAAAGCAAATTAAGAAAT
>CAMJWQ010000024.1 GCA_946409475.1 uncultured Lachnospiraceae bacterium | reverse complement strand
ATCGTTATCTTTTCCTTTTTGGCTCTTGGTAACAGCCGATTCATTTTCTAAAACGAAATCATCCGTCTTTTTTGAACCACAGCCTGTCATTATAAAAATGATGGCTATGATAATTGTTATAAATACTTTCCCTCTCATTTTCCTTTCTCCCCTCAGATTTTTATCAAGCTTCCTCCTTCATTCTTAATTTCCTGACTGCCACCTGCTTTTGCCCCTTTATACATTATCTATTTCTTATTTTCATCGAATAAAATTTGTTCTCACACGGTCTTCCTCTTCCGGATAAGGTATTTTGTCTCTTTCCGCATCAATTACTCTCATAAGCCAAGCCATGGCTCTGGCATTTTTACGTAATGTCTGCACACCTTCTCCATCCTGCATCACCTCATCCTTACCCGCACCATAGCCAACCGTCCAATATTGGGAAGGCGGAATGACTATTTCGGCGAGATTTAAATAATTATTTAACTGATGCACCACATCTACACCCCCTGCCCGCCTGACAGCCGTTACAGATGTGGCTACTTTATATTTGAAATAGCTTGAGCTGGTATAAAATATCCGGTCTAAAAATGCCTTCATGGTACCTGCAATCCCTGCATAGTAGGTGGGAGAGCCCAGTATAAAACCATCTGCTTCTCTCATTTTCATCGCCGCTTCATTTACGATAAAAAGTACATCGTTTATGTTGTAATCTTTTTCCTGTTAATCTTATGCTTTTGCGGTTGAAGAGTCATATCGGATATTACCATGCCCTCCCGCTGCCTTAAAATAAATTCAACTGCCTCAGCAATTTCTACGGGAGTAAGGTATGTATCCCCTTCATTTCCCTCGTTAAAATCAGCATTGCGGTAAAAGTTTGTTTTCGTCACATCGGGATGTATGGTAACTACCCTCACCCCGTACTTTCTGACTTCATCAAACAGGCTGTGAGAAAAATTACTGAGTCCCGCTTTTGTCGCACCGTAAGCACAGCCATGGGTATTCGACTTATGCGCCGTTACGGAGGAAATATTGCATATGAATCCGGTATTTTTTTTAAGCTCTCTTAACAGGAGCTGGGTTAAAATCATGGGCACCTCTAAATTGGTTGCTACCATATCATGTATTTTCCTGGGATTCAGCTCTTCATGAGGGCCAAAATAACCGACTCCCGCATTATTGATAAGAATACCTATCTCTTCTTTCAGGGAAATTTCTTTTATCCTGCCGCACAAATTATCTATGTCCGTCACATCACATGATATGGGAAACCAATTTACATCCGTTATATCGGAATTGGTAAAATCTCTCCCAAAACCGAAAACCTTATATTTATTTTTCAGCAATATCCTGCCGATCTCCAGACCTATACCGGAGGAGGCTCCTGTAATTACCGCTGCTTTCATAGATATCCCCCTTTCATTTACTATTTTTCTTCCTTTGTCTTCTCCCAGAGAAATATTTTTTCCATGGGTAATTTCTTCCTGACCAGTTCATAAGAAAAGGAAATCATTTCTTCTGTTAAATCCTTATGATAATGATAAACACCTTTATCATTTTCATAGGGAAACTGTAAAACGGCAGACGCCGGTGCCTGTTTTCTCATTCTTTTCAAATAATCCTGAGGAATTCGAAATACACCTAAGCTGACGTCTTTTATCTCATCTGCCCGTATGCAGGAAAAGACCCTTTGAAACATATTCCTGTACTGCTCTTTCCAATCCCTGCAATATATCAGCGGATCAAAGCATAAACGTACCTGAAACCCCTTCTTGACCGCTGCTTGAATACATGACAGTCTTTCCTCGAAAGCAGGGGTATGCTTTTCAAAATCAACCGTTATTTTTTCCGGCGATAAAGTCCAGGCAAACACTACGTTCTTATCCGGCCGTACTTCATCCAGGACCTTTTTATTCGCACTTTTCGTCCGTATTTCTATAGTCAGGTCCCGGTGCTCTGCCGTAAAACGGATCCATTCTTTGGTGTATCCCAGCACTTGTTCCAAAGCGAGTAAATCCGTATCGTAAGATACACAAAGATACACGGGATGTCTGGCAAGAATCCCTTTTACCTCCTTAAATATCTCCTCCAAATTGACAAAAATTACAATATTGGCAGAAGGATACATCCCCTTAAGATAACAGTATTCACAATCATAAATACAATTCATGACACTTGATGTATAATAAAAATGCTGATTCCCAAAATTCTGGCAGACAGGAGCCCCCTCATAAACAAGATTGTCATGCTTTCGTGCCAGAATCAGGCCGGGTGTTTGTTTTTGAAGTGAGAAATTTTGATTTTTTCTGCAGAATATATCCTTATAATGATTAATCACAAGAGATTGTGCATTCGGAAACAGCGATAGGATTTTCTTTGTCACCGGATGCTTTAACACATCTTTTTCAATATAAATATGGGAAAAATACGGATTACATACATCTTTCTTTAAGCTGCTCAAGATATCTCTTTCCCTCCGGTTTCGATTTACAGGGCATGGCCTTACCGGAGCGGAGCTCATCTAACAGCTCCTTAAAACCGCCATGCTCCAGTTTATAATAATGGAGTAATTGTTTTAACTGTATTTCCATGGAGGCGGTGCAATGTAATTGCTTTGCCATCTCCTTTATATAGGATTCCTCCTGTGGATTAAAAATTTCCCCCTCCGGAATTTTGCCGCCCTTTATATTTGTCAGTATATGCAGCCACTCAATAACGTCCTTCGTATTTTTTTCTATGAGACCGGTAATTTTACCGGAAGTCGGATTATCTTTTATCCCATAATCCGAGACAATTTTCAAAAAGCTCACCTGGTGAGGCTGATAGAAATAGGATGCCGCCTGATAAATTCCGGAAGCCTCCATGTCGAAAAGGTTAAAATCCGTCTGCTCTTCTGTCATACAAAAGTCAGTATCCCTAATGATTCTGTTACAAGTAATCAGATTATTTTCTTTAAAGGGATGTCTGAATAAAACATCCGGATAAAAGCTCCGATTGGTGATTTCTTCCGTTATTTTGTTTATAAAAAACAAACTGCCAACGGCATTTCTCTTACTCCCTGAGCCGCAGATCCCCAAATTAATAAGAAAATCAGATGCTCCCGGTGGATAAAGAGTGCAAAGATAAGAGACTGCTACCGCCGCAGCTATGCTTCCGGTATTGGTAATAACCAGCTTTATTTCTCCGTTTTGAAATACCTGAAATTTCGTAATCGCAGTATTTTTCTTCAAGCTATAATAGTCAATTAAAGGTCGTGCCTCTGCATACAATGCAGTACAAATCAACAGCATAAAAACAGCCTTCCCCATTTTCATTTCTAAAACCATTATGATTTATTATTAACAGGTTGTCAATCTTGGAAAGCTGTCTCATTTACATTACATCTTTTCCTGAAATTTTGATACCACTCTTAAAATACTTTTGCCAGTCGCATAAGGGCTTCCTCTAATATGGGCCTTGGACAGGGTACGCACATTCGTTGAAATTGTCCTCCCCCTATAGGATCGTGTACTGTTCCGTCCTGTAAAATAACCTTCGCCGTTTTATAAATTCTGCTATGAATTTCCTCCGGTGTTAAACCATATTCCGAAAAATCTAACCATAATATATAGGTTCCCTCCGGCTTTCTAACCTTCACTCCCGGCAGATGTTCCTTCAGATAAGCAATAGCAAAATCAATATTACCCTCAATATACTCATTCACCTGGTAAAGCCAGTCGTCACAATCATTATAAACGGAAATTAGTGCTCCGATGGAAAAAGGAGTTGTTAATTTTAATCCGAATTCCTTTTTATAGATACCACGAAGACAGGGATCCGGAATGATTACATTTGCGCATATAAGACCTGCCGTATTAAAGGTTTTATTGATAGCCGTTACCAGAATGATATTACTGTAATCCTCGGTCATTGTCAGAATAGGATGATGCTTGGTGTCTTTACTGATGATATCACAATGAACTTCATCAGATACAAGAAGAACATTATGCTTCTTACATATGGCAATTATCTTTTTTAATTCCTCTTTCGACCATACACGGCCAACGGGATTTGCCGGAGAACATAAAATAAAAATGCGGTTTGTCGGCACCGAACATAAATCTTCAAATTTTTCCCAATCCATGGTGTAATAGCCATTGTTGTTTATTAGATGACAGTCTATCACTTTACGGTAAGTATCTTCCTCTATGCACTCCGTAAAATGTCCGTAAACGGGACGGGCAATCATAATTCCGTCACCTACATTACTAAAAGCCCGTATGGCACCATTCACACCCTCGATAGAACCGTTAGCACAAATAATCCACTCCCTATTTATTTTAAGATCATAACGCCGTTTGTACCAGTCGATAATAGACTGGGCATAACGAGATTCCGCAGACGCAAAAGAATAGCCATACATACGATGATCAACTACCTTATGCAGAGCTTGTATCAAGGGTTCCGGGCAGGGCAGATCCATATCGGCAATTTGAAAAGGCAGCTTTTGGTCCGGATTTTGATATTGTAAACAGCTTCCGCCTGCCTGTTCCCACTTAACGGAATAGGTTCCTGCACGCTCTATGATTTCATCAAAATTATATTTCATTTTAATCTCCCATATCTCTATTCAGCCTTAATCATAAATAATTCTCGGTGCTTTTCTAATAGTGATTTTCCAATTATTACCGGTACTAATATTATAGGCTTTTGAAAAGGAGCCCTGATTAATGGCAACTGCCATATTATCTAATGAGTTAATATAAATCAAGGGTTCTCCTATGTAAACGTCAGCAAAGGATTTTGCATATTTCATAATATTTCGGTATACTTCCCTTGTATCATTCTGTATACATATTTCTGTTCTACCTCCATGCTCAATACCCAGCTTCTTAAAAAGCTCCCTGCTGATATTCGTCCATAAGCTTCCGAAACGGACATCCAGTACATCTATGGTTCCCGTAACGCTGTCACCCCGGTAAACCGCCTCTTCCGTATGCAGCTCTACCACATCCCTCACTTCGACCAAAGGACCGATTTCCTCAAATGAAATAATTCCGGATGCCAATCTAGCTCCCGTATATGCGTAAATATCCCTGCCGTGAAAGGTATAGGATTCTCCGGAATTAGGCAAACGGTTTACGGTTTCATCAATCTCTCTGGCCTCCAATATTCTGTTCTGACGCTTTAAATGCGTTAAGGTACCGTTATCAGGCGTAATAACATACTGACCGCCTGTCATTTTTACACCAATGCTTCTTCTGGTAGACCCTACTCCCGGATCCACTACCGATACAAAAACAATTCCTTCCGGCCAATAATTTACTGTCTGAATCAAACGGTAGGATGCTTCCCAAATATTGTACTGGGGAATTTCATGGGTTAAATCATATATATTAATTTCACGGCTTACGGAAAATGCCACCCCGTACATGGCGCTGACCGCCCCGTCTGCTATGCCGAAATCAGATTGTAATACTAATACACCTCTCATAGTTTTCTCCTTTGTACCTATAAAGGCCTAAACCTCTTTTACAAATTCTATGGTCCATTCATGGCCAAAGTCCACACCATGGACTTCTCTGAAATTACCCATACTGATTGCAACTGCCACCTTCATTAATTCATTGGTATAGGCTACCGCATCTCCCTTTTTCACATAACCAAATGATTTGGCAAAGGGCATTTTCCCCTCATAAATCCTTTGTCCCTGATAGCGTATCACCACCTTAAGAAAATCACCATATTGAAATCCGTTACCTAAAAAATTATCAACGGGAATATTGCTCCAAACATTACCGAAATTGGGATCACAAATCTCTATTATCCCCTCGGCAAAATTTTCTCTCAAATATGGCTCCGGTATATCGTGTACTATTATTTCCTTCACGGGATATTCCGGTCCGACCTCTTCAAAGGTAATGATTCCTGAGGCAAGTCTTGCAGCACAATAACCAAACAGATCCCGTCCGTGAAATATACTGGTGCCGGTTGTAATGGGAAGGCGGTTTATACTCTCATCAATTTCCCTGATTTCGTCTATGCCGGTAAATGCCTTAATGTGGGTGAGACTGCCGTTGTCAGGAGTCACAATATAATAACCGTCCAGCGTTTTGGCTACACAGGCTTTTCTGGCAGTACCGACTCCCGGATCCACTACCGATACAAAAATCGTGCCCTTTGGCCAAAATCTCATATACTGATATAATCGATAAGAAGCACTCCATGTATCAAAATGTGGAATTTCATGAGTTCCATCCATAATTTCCAAAGAGCGGTCAACGGATTTCACAACGCCGTACATAGATGAGATGGCTCCCTCCTTATAGGTAAAATCAGTTTGAAATACTAAAATAGGTTTTTCCATTCTCTTATACTCCCTTCTTTCGTGTCATACTTCCGGATTCTTTGCACCATCTTATAAATTTCCTAATTGTATAATAGATTCCGTATAAATCTCAAACAATTTCTCCAGAGATTTCCTGCTGATTTTTTCATTTGCCTGATGCGCCAATATATTATCCCCTTCAAACATGGGACCGTATGCCACACAGTTCCTTACCGCTTTACTATAAGTGACACCTCCGCTAATGAGCGGTTCCGTAACGGTATCGCCCGTAGCCTTTCGATAGGAATGCAGCAAACACTTTATAAACGATGAATTCTTGTCTGCCAGGGTAGGCGCATCATCGTATTCTAAAGTCACCTTAAGAGGAGATAAGGATTGACGTATTTTAGAGGTCAATTCCTCTGCCGCAACTCCCTTTGGATACCGGCAGTCAATATCCGCCGTTATTCTATCATCCCGAATTTTCAATATTCCCAGGTTCAATGTGAGCTTCCCCATGGGTTCTATCTCATAGTTAAGGCCGCAGCCTTTTCCGTTGTTATCGGAAAAGCACTGCCAGATAAGCTCTGCCAGCCTGTCCCTGCTTACCCTTCGGATTAAATCCAGTAAAAGCACTGTTGCATTAATCCCTTTTTCCGGCCTTGACGCATGAGCAGCCCTGCCGAATACCGTTATGCAAATGTAATCTGCTTTTTTCATAATTTCTGCCTGAAATTCAGCTGTTTTACATGCATCTTCATAAGCTCTATAATTCTCCGAATCCTTAAGGAGGGCAACTGCCTTGGGACTTACTACATTACACTGCACTCCTCCCTCCAGTTCTTTGATGCAGCTGCTCATTTTTCCTTCCATATGCCACATTAAAGCTCCTTTTTCTCCTAAGGAAAAAGGAAAATTACCATCAGGAGTGAATGCAAAAGCCGGTTCTCCCGCCTTCCCGATATAATAATGCATGTCCTCCATGGTTCTTTCTTCATCACATCCTACTACCAGACGAATTTCTCTTTTACAGGTAATATTATTTTCCTTTATATACTTCAAGACATGGTAAACAGTCATAAGGGGACCTTTCATATCCTGGGTGCCCCGGCCATGAATATAAGCCCCGGTTATTTTACCGCTGAAGGGACTTTCCTTCCAACCGTCTCCCGGCTCTACCACGTCCAAATGTGCCAGTATATCGATACGGTTCTCAGATTTTTCATTTTCCCCGGCAGGATTTTTTATACGTATGGCAAGGGCATGTCCGTCAAATTCCAAAACTTCAAATCCGTCCTGTAATGCCTTATTCTTTATCCAGCAATAACCGTTATAAACATTCTGACCATAGGGCATCCCTTTCGTAACGGAAATCCCATCATAGATCGTAGGCAGCTTAACCAGCTCAGAGATTCCCTCTTCGATCTCTTTTTTGTACTTTATCAGGTTTTCTTTTGTCATATTGGCCCGTTCTTTCCTAAACATCCGCACTTGCATTACAATTCCTTCACACCGTATTCATTCACATCGTACTTCATTCATATTCAAGAAAAAGGATACCACATTTTAGATGGCTGCGGCATAATATTTTTTGTAATAATCCAGTAAATACAAAACAGAAACAGTCCGCAGTATAAAATCTTTGCCGCCTTATCCGCCTTCTGTTCTTCCCTTTCACTGTAATAGGTTCTGGTTTTTCCCTTTCCATATCCTCTTAAATCCATGGCATTGGCAATATTACCAACCCGGTCAAAAGAGGAAATGATGAGAGGGACTAATATTAATACATACTGTTTTATTCTTGTCATAAAGGAGGCTTTTTTAGAATCCAGTTCCACTCCTCTTACCTGCATGGAAATCTTAATATTGTCAAAGTCCCTGGCAATATCCGGAATATAACGGAAAGCCATGGAGAATATCGTACAAATCTTGTAAGGAACTTTTATAGAGTACAGCCCGGCCGCTATTTCGGATGGCGTAATCGACAATATAAACACCATGGAAATAACAAGGGATGTCATCATTTTCAAAAAACGGACGGATAAATACCAGATACTTTCCGCCGTAATAATAAATCTTCCGGAAAATTGATACAAAACGGTACTTCCTCCTCCGCACCAAATGGCTCCGCAATCCGGATCTACCAGCCAGAAAAGGAAAATATTAATGAGATTCATCACACCGGTAATAATAAAAAAATACTTAATGACTTTCCAGTTCGGTTTCATGGAAAGCAATCCGACAATGCCGAGGATACAGAGAGGTAACAGCAGTCGGATGTCGAATGACATGATAATAAAAACAAGTAAAACGATAAAAAAGCGGACCTTCGTCGTACCTGTTAATTTATGTAAGGTTGTCTCACCTGGTATCAGGTTAATCAGCAGTTGACCGGCCATTTTCCTTTATCATCCTTTCATATGCGATAAATTGTTCTATATAATTTTCCGGATCCGAACCTATACGATGTGCCAGTTCATAAAGGGATGTTTGTTTCAAATTTGCTTTTTCAATTACCTTATCATCCGATAATACTTTATAAACCGGAGAATCTGCCACCAGCTCTCCTTCTGAAAAAACAATGGCTCTGTCCGTATATTCTATGGCAAGATGCATATCATGGGTAATAAACAGGATGGTAATACCGTATTTCCGGTTTAAGTCATCCAGAAAATTCATAATTTCCGTATAATGATAATAGTCCTGTCCTGCTGTAGGTTCATCCAAAATAATGATTTCCGGCTCTAATACCAGCATGGAGGCTATGGTAATTCTTTTTTTCTGACCATAGCTTACTGCAGATACAGGCCAGTTCCGCATTCCGTATAGTCCGCACATTTGTAAGGTTTTCTTTACTTTATCATCCATTTCTTCCCGGCTTTTTCCTCTGAGAATTAAAGCCAGCTCCACTTCCTCCCGAATGATATCCTTCACAATCATCTGGTTGGGATTCTGCATCACATAACCGATTCGTTCCCCAATTTCTTTAATGGAATAGTTACGGTAATCTTCTCCTTTTATATAAATATTTCCCTTTGCAGGTCTGTGGATTCCACTCAAAAGCTTGGCCATGGTGCTTTTCCCCGCCCCGTTTTTGCCCACTACCGATACTTTTTCACCTTTTCTTATGGTAAAGGAAACATTCTTAAGCACTTCCTCCCTGCCATAAGCAAAAGATACTTCTGAAACCCGAAGTATTTCTTCTCCGGGCTCCTGTTCATACCGTTCCACTTTCATCTTCTCTTTTTCCAAGAGCTTCTCCCGGTAGGGTTCCAGATTCATATGATAAACATCCGCAATACCGGTATCTTCCGTTAATTCACAGCCTGCATACCTCAAAGCCGTAATATATAAAGGTTCTCTTATCCCATATCGTGAAAGAAGTCCGGATACCAGCAGTTTATCCGGAACATCATCAAACACAATATTTCCTTCATTCATTAAGACAATACGATCTACATGCCTGTATAAAACATCTTCTAACCGATGTTCAATAATTAATACGGTTTTATTGCTTTCCCTATGGATACGGTCAATTAGATCCACTGCATACATACCTGTTTTAGGGTCCAAAGCCGCTAAAGGTTCATCAAAGATAAGAAGCCTGACCTCATCATGAATTACCCCGGCAAGGGAAACCTTCTGTTTCTGTCCACCCGATAATTCATAGGGCACATGTAACAGATATTTTTCCATTTCGACTATCTTACTGGCCTTAAGTACTTTGGGAATCATCTTTTGCCTTGGAACACTCTCGTTTTCCAAGGCAAAAGCAATATCTTCCCCCACAGATAAGCCTACAAACTGGGCATCGGAATCCTGTAAAACAGTTCCCACATTCTTACTGATTGCAAAAATACTGGCATCCTTTGTTTCCATGCCGGCAATTTTTAAAGATCCCGTTATTTTTCCCTCATAGGAAAAAGGATTTAATCCGTTGATACAATTAGCCAAAGTTGATTTACCGCTCCCGCTGGGACCCAATATTAATACTTTTTCGCCCTCATATACCGTTAAATTTATATTATGTAAAGTAGCTTCTCTTTGGGATTTATATTGAAATCCAAAATCTTTAAATTCAATTATTGGTTTTTTCATTATTAATCTTTGGCTCTTCTTTCTTGTCGTTAATGTGTTGGTTATTTATCCAGCGTAAGATTGGTGTTACGTGCATTTCTTTTTGCCAATGCGAAAAGTATAGGGATTCCGATAACCGTTAATACCAACACATTGGCAATTCCTCCGGTTAGGGACTGTACAAAGGTTACGTTCAATTCTCCGCCGTAAAACACCGTTGTTAAAATAGGGGTTACCACACCAAACGCAAAGGCATTCCCAATAACACAGGCAATCACATAAATAACGGCATGCCGCAGCTTAAATATTCCGTCATTGATTTTGGCTCCGTAAAGCGGTAATAAACCGACTATAAAGCCTAATACGCCGTTTCCGATCGACCAGTCAAACCAAAAGCCCCAGCCTCCGATCAAATCTGCAATTGTGTTACCAACGGTACAGGTAACTAAGGCCGGAACCGGTCCAAACATAGAACCGACAATTACCGGAATTATCATAGCTGTTGTCAGTTTTGTGTTTGTAAAAATAGTAATGCCGCCAAAATTCATGAGAACACCAAATAATGCTGCGCCAATAGCCATGGCAATCACTGTTTTTGTGTTCCATACACCAAGAATTGTCTTTAATGTACTTTCCTTCTTCATTCCTTTGCTCCCATCTGCCGCTTTCTGCGGCCGCATATTATTGTATTTTATAAGTAAAGCCAGTCTCCCTTTTCAGGGCCTGTAAATCCCCATTCGTCTCGAATTTCCGACCGCCTTTAATTATCCGGTGTAAAAAAATTGCTAAGCCCTTCAATTATTTTCCATGCTTTCAATATAAAAGGAAATTAAGGTGCTGTCAATACGGAAAGGGAATCAAATTCCTGCATTCCCCGTATCCCTTCCTTAATTTATACCGGTTGTCCTCACTTCCTCTTAAGATTTGAGTATTTATATAAAATATTCGATGGTTTTTTCAGGACTCCTTCTTGTATTGGTATTAAATAAAAGCATGGCTTCCCGGTCTCTTATGGCACCCAATGCGTAAATATCCGTTGTATCCATATTTACACGGCTCATCAATACCTTACGGTTCATTTTTTTAGGTTCATCCGGAACCTTTATAATTACATTACCGTCAATTGCCTCTTCCCAATCATAGGGATCAAAAAGACACATATATTTTCCGTCTATACCGGTCAGAAGAATATAATGCCTGCAATCATCCAGCCATACACAGATAATTGCTGCTCCTCCCTGCAGCAGGCATTCATTGATCCTGCTGTTCTTTCCTATCCATACCTGGTTCTCCGTAAGTAATTCCGTCAATACGGGAAACTTTTTTATCGTGGCAAAACGATTAAACCAGTTTGACAAAAACATCATTGCCATTCTTGACGTTCCGCATTTTCCGAATTCACCGTCATTATCATATAGATCCAGGGTATATAAAGATATGGTCCTGATAATTTCCGGCAAAATTTCTTCTCGTTCAAATAAATACCGAAATGCATTAACCAAAGTAGTTGGCCCGCAATCATAATCTGAAGTCTGATAACCTAATTGATTTTTCATAAGGCATCCTCTCTAATGATTCATTCATAAGCTTGTTTAATTACCGGAAGGATCAAATGCGTCCCGTAAAGCATCGCCTATAAAATTGATACTGATTACCAGCAATACAATAAGACTTCCGGTTGGTATCCAAAGCCAGGGCTTTGAAGTAAGTACGGAAAGGGATTGTGCACCGTTTAACATATTTCCCAGACTGGCCTGGGGCGGCTGAATACCCATACCTAAAAAGCTTAAAGCAGCCTCATCCAATATGGATATGGCCACAACAGATGTGGCATAAATTAATATCGGTGCTATGGTATTCGGTAAAATCTCTGAAAAAAGTATGTATTTTCCGGGCAGGCCGGCAACCAGATCCGCTTTAATAAAATTATTCTCCCGGATAGCCAGCACATTACCCCTTACCAGTCTGGCGACTCCCGGCCAGTCTACGAATCCCAGTATCAAAATAATATTCAAAAGCCCCGGCCCAAAGATGGCAGCAGAAACCAGTACCAGAAGAATATAGGGAAAGGACATCACCATATCCGTAAACCGCATGATAACCATATCTACCCAGCCTCCAAAATAACCGGAAATCAGTCCTAAGATCACTCCGATTACAGTCGAAACCGCCGTAGCCGCAAGTCCTACCAATAAAGATATTCTGGTTCCATGAAGTAATCTGGAAAATACATCTCTGCCCACCTGATCTGTTCCGAATATAAATTGTAAGGATGGAGCCTTACTGAACCCACCGGCTACTTCATTAGGATCATAGGGAGCTATCCAGGGTGCCAGCAGGGCCAGAAGAGACATCACTATCAGAAAAACAAGTCCTGCCAACGCAAGCTTATGCCTTTTAAAACGTTCCCATGACCTATTCTGATACCGATAGTTCATCTCCTTTTTATCTATTTTTCGTTTTATCATAATTTTCACCTGCATCATTTATTTGAACTGAATTGTCGGATCTATCCATGCGTACAAAATATCCGTAATCAAATTAGTGAGAAGCACCACTATAGCTGTGATAAGACATACTCCCATAATTACCGGATAATCCCGATTTATAATAGCATTCATAGTCATAAGACCCAATCCCGGCCAGCTGAAGACCTGTTCAATAATAATGGTGCTGCCGAATAAAAGAGTGATATGCATACCGATTACGGTTACCACGGATATCAGAGCATTACGAAAGCCATGCTTATAGATAACCCGAAATCGGCCGATGCCCTTTGCCCTGGCAGTCCGTAAGTAATCCTTTTGGAGAATTTCCAGCATGGCACTACGGATATAACGAATATTAGTACCTGCCAGGGAGGCGGAAAGTACCATAACGGGCATTACCATATGCTTTATAATATCCACTATACTTGTTTCCGTACCCAGTGTGCTCATCCCACTGGACGGCAGCCAATTTAATTTAACGGTAAAAATATAGATAAAAATCAAAGCCAGGAAAAATCCGGGTATACTGGTTCCTAAAAAAGACAGGGTTACTATTGTATAATCTCCTTTGGAATACTGATGTACGGCACTGTAAATACCTGCCGGAACCGCTATGATAAGACTGACCACGAGAGATGCCCCCATAAGTAACAGAGTCGGTCCTATGGAAGACCGTATCATCTGACTGACTGATTGGTAACTGCGTATGGAATAACCCAGGTTCCCCCTAAGCAGCTCCTTTAACCAGATGACATATTGTATATATATAGGCTTATCCAATCCCAAAACAACCCGCTTTACCTCCAAAGCCTCCTGGGAGACTCTTGCTCCCTGAATCATTTCCAAAGGATTTCCCGCCAGATTCATAATGATAAAATCAATAATGGTAATACCGATAATAACAGGAATGGCTATTAAAATGCGCTTGATTATATACTTATACATGCTTCCGTCTCCTCCTGCCTTTGTAAAGGGTTCATAATCGGACATGCTGCCATATGTGTTCCTGATTCATTAACAGACAGAAGACTTGGTTCGTGGAACTTACAATGTTCCGTACTGCAAAAGCATCTGGGGTGAAACCTGCATCCGGCAGGTATATCCACATTGGATGGAATTTCATCCGTAAGTATCCTTCTGTTCCTGTCCCTTACCTTAGGATCCGGAATAGGGGATGCATTACATAGCGCTACCGTATAAGGATGTCCGGGATTTTCAAAAAGCTCCTGAGCCTGTCCCGTTTCCATAAATTTCCCCAGATACATAACCGCAATCCTGTCACTTATATAATGTACGGCATCCAGTCCGTGGCCAATAAAAAGATAAGTAAATCCAAATTCCTTCTGCAGATTTTTCAGTAAATTTAAAATTTGTGCCTGAATGCTGACATCCAATGCACTAACCGGCTCATCACAGATGATTAGCTCCGGCCTCAGGGAAAGTGCCCTTGCTATTCCGATCCGCTGCCTTTGACCTCCGGAAAATTCATGAGGATAACGCCCTGCCATATTCTTTGACAGCCCCACCAGGTCTAACAGCCTTTCTACTTCCTTCGGAGCCTCCCTCTCACTGCAGATTTTATGGTACAGCATAGGATAGGACAGAATCTCAAAAACAGTTTTTCTGGGATTTAAGGAAGAATACGGATCCTGAAATATCATCTGTATGTTTCTTTTCATTTCCTTAGTTTCATCTTTAGCCATTCTCCGTATGGGACGTCCCTTATACAGGATCTCTCCCTCTGAGGGATTCTCCAAAGCAACAATCTGCCTGCCGATGGTGGATTTTCCGCATCCGGATTCTCCCACCAAGCCAAGTGTCTCACCGGGATATAATTTAAAATCCACACCATCCACGGCCGTGATATGGCCTATGGTATGTGTGATGATTCCGTCCTTTATGGGATAATATTTTTTCAGACCTTTTACCTCTAGAAGCGGTTCTTTCTGTTCCATGCATACCTCACTCTCTTCTACACCATCATCCCGGCCGTCTCTCTTTTCCAGCATCGAATCTTCTTATATTCTCCTAAAGATTCCAAATCTTGTTCCTTCCTGCACCTATTCTCATAATAACGGCAGCGATTACTGAAACGGCAGCCTGTTATCTCATCATAATTTTCTGGAACGGTACCTTCTATCGATACCAGGGGTATATTTTTATCTTTTTTCTTATTCGGAACCGATTGCAGCAGAGCCCGGGTATAGGGATGGGCAGGTTTTTCAAAAAGCTCATTCACCGGGGCTTCTTCTACGATCTGTCCTGCGTACATAACAACAACCCGATCCGCCATTTCTGCGACCAGACCCAGATCATGGGTAATCAATATAATAGACATTCCCATTTCTTTTTGCAGTTTTTTTAATAATTCCATAATTTGAGCCTGGATTGTCACATCCAGGGCTGTTGTCGGTTCATCTGCAATCAGAAGCCTGGGATTGCAGCAAAGAGCCATACCTATCATGACTCTTTGCCGCATTCCCCCTGATAAAGTATGAGGATATTTTTTCATAATGGCAGAAGGATTTGGCAATCCTACTTTTTCCAAAAGCAGGATTGCCCGATCCCTTGCCTGTTTTTTATTCATATCCGTATGCCGCATCATAGTCTCAATCATCTGGGTACCTACAGTAAACACCGGATTCAAACTGGTTAAGGCATCCTGAAAAACCATTGTCATGGAATTTCCTCTGATCTGATCCAATTCCCGTTCTGTCAGGGCTAATAAATCTGTTCCCTCAAAATTAATTCCCCCGCCTACGACATTTCCATTATTAGCTAACAATCCCATGACCGAAAGGAGGGATACACTTTTTCCGGAACCGGATTCTCCCACTATAGAGAGAATCTCCCCCGGCATTACGGTAAAGGATACACGGTCTATTACCTTTTTTTCCTTTTTATTTTGTGTAAATGCGACTTCCAGATCTTTAACCTCCAGTACAGGTCTCATTCAGTCACGTCCCATTCATTAATATTGATAAAGGAGCCATATACGTCAGGCGTTGCATTTTCCAAACGGTTATTCACAGCTCCCATTGCACTTATGATATATGCCGACATCATAGGTACATCTTCCGTTACAATAGTATCTATATTCAGGTACAGAGCCTTAATGGCTTCTACGTCACTGGTAAGCTGTGTTTCAGCCAGAGCATCTGCGATGTCGTCATTGTAATATCCTGTCCAGCCATCTTCCGATAAGAGCCATTGAATATCCGGATAGGGATCAACAGGTGCATAGGTGTACTGTACGGCCAAAAGATCATAATCTTTATTTCCCGCATTGGTTAGCAGGGTAGCAAGATCAACGGTATTTACCTGTACGTTAATTCCAATTTCCGCAAGCTTAGCCGCAATAAAATCCGCAGCCTGTACAAAGGTACTGTCACCGCTGTTTACATAAAAGCTAAGTGGTTTGGAAGCATCCCAACCGTCTGCCACCGCTTCTGCGATCAGTTCCTTTGCTTTTTCAGGATCATAGGGGACAGGCTCCAAAGAAGCGTCATAAAAAGGACTGGCACTGGAGAGGAAGCCGTCTACGACTTCACCTTTACCGTTTAAAAATCCCGAAATAAGAGTTTCCCTGTCGATGCCATATAATATTGCCTGACGTACTCTCGGGTCGGTAACACTGGTTGTATTAAAGAAAATGGACTGGTTCGTTACCGGTGAACCATAATTTACCGTTACATTATCTAAGGCTTCCACACTTTCATAATCTTCCTGAAGAATATTTCCGGTGGTCTGCTGGACGAAATCAATCTCACCTGACTGGAGGCTTGACAACAGCTGGGCAGAGGTAAGAATTTTTATATTCAATTTATTAATTAAAGGTGCACTCTTCCAATAATTTTCATTAGCCGTGTAAGAAACATAATGCTGCAGATCATAGTCTGTAATGATATAGGGACCACTGACTACGGTGGGAGCGGAAAACCATTCATAGGATGCAAGGTCTTCTACCGCCACATTTTCCAGTATATGCTTCGGCAGGGTCAAAATATAGCGTCCATAGGTATTCTGGAAGGTGGTAAGCGCCATGGAATACTTTGTGGTAAATTCTACCGTTTTCTCGTCAATAGCCTGAACCCCTGCTATTTCAGTGGCTCCTTCTTCCACAAAGCCGTCGTCGCCGACTCCTTCAAATGCATAAAGTGCCATGTTGGCATTGGCAAGTGCAGGGCTTGCAAGTCTTAAGACCGTAAATACCACGTCGTCAGCCGTAACCGGTTCGCCGTCAGACCATGTGGCATTTTCATCAATTGTTACCTTAAAATGAATGTTATCCTCAGTAGTAATGGAAGAAGCCAGCATACCCTCAAATTCCAAATCACCGTTTAGCTCCACCAAAGGTAAAAATTCCATGGAAAGGGAATACTTTAAAATTTCCGACGCATCCATTAAAAGAGGATTCACACTGCTTAAACTATCCGTCATACCGATATTAACAATTTTATCAGAAGCAGCTGAGTCACCGGTGGCTGATTCCTCCGCCGGTTCCGTTGCCTCTGCCGCTTCCGTTGTTTCCTGAGGGGTATCCTTTGACCCGCAGGCAACCAAAGAAAAGGTTAAAATAATTCCCATTAACAAAGCTGTAATTTTTTTCATTTCATGCCTCCATTTCTTTTCCCATAAATAGATAATATAAATAGTATTATAC
>CAMJWQ010000023.1 GCA_946409475.1 uncultured Lachnospiraceae bacterium | reverse complement strand
CGTTTAAGCAGCTCAATCTCTTCATGTAAGCTGCTATCATTAAGCTGCAGCTTTTGCAGCTCCTGCATTATCTTGGAAACCGATTCACTGCTGGATTTGTATTTGCTCTCACATACAAAACGTTCCTGTTTTTCTAAGTCCAGTTGTTGATTCACTTTTTCCAGCTCAGTTTGCAGCTGCTTTTGAAGCTTAAAGAATAATTTACTGTTTTCTTCTGCCTTAAGCTTTTGCTCAATCGCCTTGTTCAAAAGAACCTCCTGCTCTTCTGCGATTCTCTTGTTTTTTTGTATTTGCATATTTAAAGAAGCAAGCTTTCTATTCAACTTTTTGTTTTCCGATTTGATTTTTATAAGCTCCTGCTTCTGATTGCCGTCTGACTTTTTATGTATTACCAGTTCCGTTGCTTTTACCTGGGATTCTTTTTCCTCATCTTCAGCTACGGCTAATAGCAATTGCTCCGGATAGAGAATGTGAAAATCCAAATCACCTGTGCAATAGGCATCTTTTACAAGGGATTCTTTAGGAGATGTGGTGTAAATATGGTACTTTTGAATATGTTGATCCTTACTGCTAAAGCATGGAGTAGCTTTGCTCCAATACCTGCCATTATAAGAGGAACAGAAAATTCTGCTATTTTCTAACCAAAAAACATACATAAGAGTATTCGCTTTTACTATTATGGGATCTGCTATAACCATATTGCTTTCATAAATTATTACTTTCTGTAATTCTCCGTTACTGTCCAGGCAGACATAGTCTAAGAAATAGACGGAGTCATCCTTATATTTATTTACTACATGAATTGTTTGTTCTGAGGATAGGATTTCAAAGGTTATATCTTCTCCCGTTATGGAATACAGCCTGTTCTCCTGAGACCAGGAATGGTTCTTATAGATAGAATAATTTACACCGAATTCCTCTCCTTCATCGGTTATAAACAACAGTATTATAGAACCTTTTTCATCCACTTTGATAAGATAATTTTCTTCCAGATGATAATTGAGGGCAATGTCCTGCAATTTAAATGTTTTTATGTCTTCATTGTTCCAAATGCATTGCATTAACACAGCCCGGATTCGAATCATCTTCTCTATTATAATAAAGAAGATATGCATCTCAGGGCCCAGAATTTCGACTTTTAAATTATGCAGTTCAAAGTTATCATCATCAATACTGTAAACGGTACGTCCCAGCCATTGATTATCTTTCATGGTGCAATATTTTAATGTGTTTTTTAAAGTTATGTATAAAATGTGAATAATTTCATCCTCTACATAAATAAATACCTCCAACACATTTCTATCAACGATTCTCTCCTTTGTCCATTTACCGTCATCGAACATAACCTGATAACACAGCTCGTAATTATCATTTTTATAAAATTTCCATATATTATTTTGGGAATCTACGTAAATCCATGAATAAAAATTACTCATATGCAATCCCTCCTCACTAAAATATATTATGGATGTCTATTCTTTATGCTTTATAAAAATGTTTTTATTTTGTGTAACCACTTTTTAACAATCACATATGATATCATAACAAGATTATACAGTTTTTATTTATAAAGGAGGATTTATGTCAATTAACTTCAACAAATTTGTTCCACGTCCCGGTCTTGTAAATAAACAAGGTTGTTTACCAGATCCTTCTGAGTTAGTTTGCGTCGAAGTGCCGAAGATGTTCGATCAATGCCTGATAAAAAAATGTCTTGTATACGCCCCTGGTCCTGATACAACTGCTACAGACTGTGAATTAAGAAGCGATCCGCTAGATAAACCAAAGAGATATATCGGCTCCAGAGATTTTAACGTAACTCTGCTTTCGGTAGAAGAGACTCCGTTAAGGGGAAATACGAACTATAAAAGATTAGAACTGTGTTATAGAATTTCATTTTATGCTGATTATATTGACTGCGGTGGTGTAAATAAATGTGAATTTTATGAAATCAACAGAACAGATACCATAGGAAAATTCTATTTGCCGGACTCAATAGCGCAGGTCACAACGTTTAATATGAGTAATTGCCAGTCGAGAGAATTAGCCTCCAATTATATCAAGCTTGAAATGGTGGCAGAAGCGTTGGATGGAGATATCACGACCTGTGATTGTAAGGATTTTCTTGATATCACCCTCGGATATTTTCTTATTGTAAAAAGTGAGCTGATTGTACAGCTGTTAATTCCGGCTTATGATTACTGCCCTGTTCCAAAAGAGCCATGTAAAGAAGAACCACTGCCAAATCCATGCGAAAGATTTTTTAAATCCCCGGTTCCCAAGTTCTATCCAAATCAGAACCTGCAGCCGCTCTTCCCCAATAATACGGATGACGATGAAGATGTTGATGATGACGATGACGACGATTACGATGACGACGATTACGATAATGATTATGGATGCAGATAGTCGAATAATCGCAAATCATAAAATATTAAGAAGATAACAGTAACTTTTCTACTAAAGAATGCATATATAATAGTAGATACATGTAATTACCAACTATCCGTATCCAATTAAAATTTAAGGAGGATTAATAATGAATTCCAATTCCAGATATTGTGATGATTACGAGCCTTGTAAAGACCCGTGTAAAAGGGATAAAAAACCTTCTGCTCCTATAACAATGGTTAAATGCGGAGCCCCGGGATCTATTTCTATCCCGGTAGCAACATTAGCAGGAACGACTTTTACACTCGCATCATTAACTACAAATACGGCAGGAATCTGCAATCCATGTACAAAAATTGAAGTGGCAATGAATATTACGGCACTTGCTTTTTTAGGATCAATAAATTTCCAGGTTTTTAAGCAGTGCAGAAACCAATTTCAACCAATACCTGTAGGTGCGGCCTTTACATTTTCCCGAATCGTAGCTATTACTGAGAGCACAACTTTTTCATTCTTTGTATGCGATTGCGACACATGTGAAAACGAATGCTGCAGTTATACCCTTGTTGCTACAGTAACTACAGTTACGGTAGGTGATTTAAACATTAACAACGCAACACTCGGTGCAATTACTGCCAGCAGCAACTGTGAATGCTGTTAAAACAAATTTTGCAATGAAAAACGAGAAAGGGGGAGCTGATGCACTTAGTGCGCAGTTCCTTTTAATTGATTGGTTCAACCAACTCCGTGAATGTAGAAATATAATATTTACGGAGTTGGTTTTTTAACCTGTCATCAAAATTTATGCTATGCGGTACGTTATGCCAGGAGCTCCTGCAGCTCTTTTACGGTGTGTACAGGTGCTTTACAGGAAAAATTTTCACACAGATAATAGGCTTCATTCTGATTATCCTTTAACTCATATCCGGATAGAAAAGGTGCTATGGCAGTTATTTCTGTTTCATTATCCTTCGTTTTGACCAGTACCGTTAGATTTGTACCGGATACCGAATGTAAAAGCCCAAGTAGACCTTCCGGTAAACTCTCAGCATTTATGACGCAGATCAGTTCTCTTGAAGGATATAATACCTCCAGCATGGCAATCATGGAAAAGGTATGGGCTGCCGGGTTGTCCTTATTGCTTCCGGCCAGAAAGAAAAGCTGTTGTTTGCTGTAGGTGTCCCAATAGGATAGTCCGGTTAATTTGGAAAGACGGGTCAATACCAGGGCGGCAACGGAATTGCCGGAGGGGACGGCACCGTCATACAGTTCCTTTAAACGGCTTATTAATTGTTCGCCGTTTTGTGAATACATGTAAAATCCGCCGTTTTCTTCATCATAGAATAAAGACAGCATTTGCTTTGCAATTTCCACGGCCCTTTTTAAATAAATAATATCAAAAGTACTTTCATACAATTCTAAAAGTGACCATGCATAAAAAGCGTAATCATCCAATTGTCCTTCTATACCCCCTGATCCCCTGCGCCAGCGCAGGAATAAACGGCCGTTACCCTGTACCAGATTATTTTCTATAAAGTGACAGGCCCGGACGGCATTATTAAGGTAAGCGGAATCCTCCAATACCGCTCCCGCCTTTGCAAGGGAGGAGATCATGAGAGCATTCCATGAAGTTAGTACCTTATCATCCAGATGCAGCCTGGTTCTGCCAAGGCGATAGTCATATAGCTTTTCGCATTGGTTTTGAATAATTGGCCGGAATTCATCATAGTCGGCATTGTTTAATAAGTTAAGAATATTTTTTCCTTCGAAATTACCTCTTTCCGTAACGGAAAACCAATCCTTAAATGTGGATGCATTTTCTTTTCCTATAACTTCATTAATTTCATCAGGCGTAAACACATAATATTTACCCTCCACACCCTCGCTGTCCGCATCCTGTCCGCAATAAAAGGCGCCGTCTTTATCAGAAAGCTCCTTCATTACATAATCAAGAGTACGGCGCGCAACGTGCTCATATAATGGTTCTTTTGTGACCTGAAAGCATTCCAGATAAACGTAGCTGAGCAAAGCGTTATCATAGAGCATTTTTTCAAAATGGGGCACCAGCCATTTTTCGTCTGTCGAGTAGCGGGAAAAGCCTCCTCCTAAATGATCAAAAATACCCCCGCGATACATTTGTATAAGGGTCTTTTCTATCATAGGCATGACATTTTTTTCCTTTTCCTTTTGCCAAAAGCGCAGCAGAAAGAGTAAATTATGAGGTGCCGGAAATTTCGGTGCACTTCCAAAGCCTCCGTATCTGTGGTCAAAATTATCATTCAGCAGGGACACGGCACGATTAATTAATTTTATATCAGGCTCAGCCTTACTATGTGCGGCATAAGCACGGTTAATAAGATATTTCGTAATATCCGTACTTGATTTTACTAATTTGCTCCTGCTGTTTTTCCATAAATGCATAATCTCGGCCAGCAGTTCCATCATACCCATCCTGCCGTACCGGTTTTCTTTCGGAATATAGGTGGCGGCATAAAAAGGCTTTTGGTCCGGCATTAAAAAGATGCTTAAAGGCCATCCTCCGGAGCCTGTTAAGGCCTGGCATACGGTCATATAGACAGCATCGATGTCGGGACGCTCTTCCTTATCTACTTTAATACAAATGAAGTTTTTATTTAATAGTTCGGATACGTCCTTATCCTCAAAGGATTCTCTCTCCATTACATGGCACCAATGACAGGTAGATTTTTGCTAACCTCAGGAGTACCCAATAGAAAGAAATATCGGCTTATCCATAAGCCTCGCTTTATCAAATGCCTCTTGCCCCCAGGGGAACCAATCAACCGGATTATGGGCATGCTGTAATAAATAAGGCGACTTCTCATTTATTAATCTATTGGGTACAACATTATTGTCAGTCATTTTATCACCTTCCTTATATTATATAATGATTTAGTATGCCCTGAAAAAAAAAGAATACTACATTAAAATTATTCCACATCCGGTCCGTCGCTTTTCGCCAGGGTTTTTTCCAGATAGGTGGCTCCGAAATTATGCATTATTTCCAATATAGGAATGATTTTCTGGCCTAATTCTGTTAAGCCGTATTCCACTCTTGGGGGAACGGTAGGGTAAATATTTCTGTAAATAAGATGATCTTCTTCTAAGCTCCGAAGCTGCTTCGTTAGCATTTTTTGTGTTACGTCAGGCAACTTTTTCTTGATATCACTATATCTTAATATTTTGTTACTTAAAAACCATAGAATTAAGATTTTCCGTTTACCTGACAGGAGATTCTGAACCAGAACCATTGGGCAGACGTCATATTGCTCGCATTTTTCATACATGTAACAGCTTTCATGTTTTTTTTCATTGCAAATTTCCGGCTTTCTATCCAAATTTGGCAAAATTCCACCTCCTACTCCAAAGTATCTTTGAGGATACTATGGCACAAATAAGTACCTTCTTGTATAACTTTATGTAACCTGTTAATATTATAACATAAGTATAATAAATTAAAATTTTTTATAAATCATATAAATCATATATATCATATCACATAAGTAGAAATATGCTAAGAATTGTTATAAAAATAACGATTTCTAGGCATTTTTAATGTTAGGAGAAGAAATTATGGAGAAAAAAGTTGTTATTATCGGGGCCGGTTATGCAGGTATACTGACCGCCAAGAAATTGGCAAAAAAATGTAAGAAGCAGGATGATGTAACGGTAACAATAATTGATAAAAACCCATTCCACACTATGCTGACGGAATTGCACGAAGTAGCTGCAAACCGAGTGGATGAAGACAGTATTAAGATTAGTCTGAAAAAGGTTTTCGCAGGAAGAAAGGTTACTGTTAAGCTTGATACCGTTACAGCCATAGATTTTGACAGTAAGATTGTTGCCGGCGCCTGTGAAAATTATGCTTATGATTATCTGGTACTTGCTGCCGGATCAAAGCCGACATTTTTCGGGGTTCCTGGTGCGGATGAATTTTCTTATAAGCTTTGGTCCTATGATGATGCGGTCCTTTTAAAAGAACACATTATGAATACCTTCCGTGCAGCATCCGGAGAAACAAACGAAGAAGAAAGAAAGAGGATGCTGACCTTTTATGTTGTCGGTGCCGGCTTTACCGGAGTGGAAATGATTGGAGAGCTGGCGGAATATGTGCCTATTCTCTGTGAAAAGTATGAGATAAAAAGAAGCGAGGTTACTCTTGTCAATATAGACGGCTTAAGCAGGCCCATACCTAACCTGACGGAAAAATTATCTGCTAAAGTGACGAAACGCCTGGAGAAAATGGGTGTGCAGCTTATCCTGAATTCCTTTGTAACAAAGGTTGGAAAGGATTTCATAGAATATAAAAGAAATGATAATGTCCGGCATAGTAGCGCAGGTACCGTCATCTGGGCGGCAGGTATTCAATGTGCTGATATTACAAAAGAGGCGGGAAGCTCTCTTGAGGTACAAAGAGGCGGGCGCATTCAGGTGGATAAATACCTGCGCTCTACAAAGAATGAAAATGTGTACGTAATCGGGGATAATATGTATTATATCGCTGAGGGCGAAAAGAATCCTGTTCCCCAGATGGTTGAGAACTGCGAACAAAGTGCACATACGGCAGCCCATAACATAACATGTGCCCTGACCGGAGAAGGACAGATGGAAGTCTATAAGCCTGCTTTTCATGGGGTCATGGTCTGCATAGGCGGCCGTTATGGCGTGGCGCATGTGGGATTGCCGAACCATTTCTTCAGTCTTCCCTCCTTCCTTGCTATGTTTGCAAAGCATTTTATTAATATTATTTACTTTATACAGGTTTTAGGCTGGAATAAGGTTTTCAGCTATGTAAAGCATGAATTCTTTACGGTTCGCAATTGCAGAAGCTTTGTCGGCGGACATTTTTCCAACAGAACGCCCAGCTTTCTGCTGGTTCCGGTTAGAATCTGGCTTGGTGCCGTATGGTTATTTGAAGGTATCATGAAGATTGTGGAAGGCTGGTTTACCGCTCCTAAGCTCACAGGCTTCTTTGGAGGAGCAAGTGCATGGTATGAAAGTATCTTAAACTCCGGTGCGGCCGGTGCGGCAACGGATGGTCTATCAACCGCTACCACATCTGCCGCAGATACGGCTGTTAAGGCCGTAGCCTACGTTTCCAATGCGGTACAGGCCGTAACCGTGTCAACAGATGCCGTTTCCTCCGCAACGGGAGCGGCAGCAGGAGGTGCGGTGGCGGATGCCGTTACCGGAGCAACGGGGGCGGCAGAAAGCGTAGCGGCTGCTGTTGGACACGTATTGCTGAATTTTGACTTCTTAGGATTGTTTAAAGTCATTTTTGTAACCGGTGCGGATTTGGCGGAATCAACATTAAGTGATTTTGCCTTTAAGCTGGATGTTCCCCTTATGAATTGGTTTGTCAATAAATTAATCCTGCCCTATGACGGGGTACAGTTGGCGATGCAGATTTTCATTGTTGTTGCGGAAATCCTTATTGGCCTGGCCTTAATCGGCGGCTTATTCACAACCCCCGCATCAGCTTTTTCACTGGTATTGCAATTTATGTTTGTATGTACTACCGGGTTGTATTTAGGAACCTTCTGGATGGTTTTTGCTGCCATTGCCGTACTGATAGGAGCAGGCAGAACCTTAGGATTAGATTATTATGCAATGCCCGGATTAAAAAAATTATGGAAAAAACTGCCATTTGTGAGAAAGTGGTATATCTATAATGACTAGTAAAAATACTATGAATATGGAAAAAAAAGAATTTTTTGCCTATGAAGAAGCAATTGACCTTGTGAAAAAGGAAGTGGAGGGAGCCTTGACCGGGTCGCCTGCTATTATCCGTGAATATCTGACTCATTTATCCTTATCACAGGGGAAATTTATCCGGGCCGTTTCCGTTATTACCTGTGCTGAAGACAAGGAGGGGAACATTCATCTGAACGCAGTTAAAATAGCCGGGGCAATTGAGATCTTACATCTTGCTTCTTTAGTACATGATGATGTCATGGATAATGCCGACCTTCGCAGGGGAAAAGCTACATTGCAAAAAAAATACGGCAAAAGAACGGCGGTTATTTGCGGGGATTATCTCCTTAGCCTGGCTTTAAAAATGCTGTCGGTTATTTCAAATAAAAAGGATTACCTGGAGCTTGACCTTCCGGATTATATTGGTAAGCTATGCCTTGGTGAATTAAACCAGCATATTAATAATAAAAATCTGAACCTGTCGATATTTCAATATTTCAAGATTATTTCGGGAAAAACGGCAGCACTTTTTGAGGCTTCTTTTTATGCCGGAGCGGTGATTGCCGGCTGCAGTGAAGGAGAAACCATCAAATACAGGCAAATCGGAAATTATATTGGTATGATCTTTCAGCTGTCGGATGACTGCATTGATTTCGATGCTACCGTTGAGGAGGCTAATAAGCCGGTTCAGTCCGACTATGAACAGGGGGTAATTACCCTGCCCTTAATACATGCACTTCAGGAAAATAAGGATTTTAAGGAAAAGGCTGCTCATACGGAAGTGACAAGAGAAGAAATTAATGAAGCTGTCAGAAAGTCGGGAGGTCTGAAATTCACGAGATTGGTCATTCAAAAGTATTATAATAAGGCAATGGGGCGTATACGGGAACTGGATGATAATTCCGGAAAGAAAGCAAGGCTTGTCAATATATTAAAGAAAGCTGCCCGAGTGGTATAAATTAGTGAAAAGATTTTTAAATTATACGGAAATAAAAACAAAGATAACAAGCTTATTTACCTTTGCCTTAACGATTGTTTTTTTACTATATCAAGGGCAGGCAATTAACTGGAAGCTGACTCTGCTGTTTTTTGCCGCTATGTTTCTTTTTGATTTGACAACAACGGCAATCAATAATTACATTGACTCTAAGACAAACAGTCAGGTACTGGACTTTAGCAGGAAGACAGCCTTACTTATTATATACGTTTTATTTGCAATTAGCACGGTTTTAGGCCTATATTTAGCTTATTTAACGGATATTGTTGTTCTTTTTGCGGGAGGATTGTGCTTTTTATGCGGAGTATTATATACATATGGTCCTCTTCCCATATCCAGACAGCCTTTAGGAGAAATTTTTTCGGGATTCTTTTATGGAGTTATGATACCCTTTATTCTGATGTACATGAATATGCCGGAAGGAAGCTTTTTAAACTATCATATAAGCCCCACCTCACTGTCTGTTGAGATTCATTTTATACCTTTTTTAACTCTATTGCTGTTTTCCGTGACACCTTTTTGTACAACAGCCAATATTATGCTGGCAAACAATATCTGTGATCTCGAGAACGATATTAAGGTTAAGAGACATACATTACCCTATTATATTGGGGAAAAGGCAGCACTATGGGCATTTGCAGGATTCTATTATCTGACTTACGCCGCCACGGTACTTATGGTACTGTTTGAAATATTGTCTCCAATCAGTCTGCTTTCCTTATTGTCCATTTATTGGGTACAAAAGAATATTCGTATTTTTTTTAATAAACAGGAGAAGACAGAAACTTTTATATGCTCCATTAGAAATTTTATCATTATTATGGGTACGAATACGGCTGTCATTTTTTTAAGTGTTTTATTATCCGGTTTATTCTACTAATCCCATAGGATTGGTTTGCAATAAAAAAATTAATAAAAGAGGGAGAAAAGTGTGAAAATAAAAAGGTAACATCACACTGAAAAAGGAGACAGACTCCTTTTTCTACCTTAAGACCGCCATTGGCGGGGGAATGGAGGAAATAAAAAATGAAGAAGTTGGTTACTTTACTACTCAGCTTACTATTGGTAGTGTCCATGCTTACAGCATGCGGCAGCAAAGAAGAGGCACAAGATACTACTGAGAATGAAGCACCTGCAACAGAAACTGCTGACACAGAAGAAGCAGAAGAAACGGAAACAACAGATGCAGCCAGGACAGGTCTTGCAGTGATTACCTCTCTTGCAAAATCAACGGATGCCGGTGAAGAAGACGGACTTGCGGAGGTGGACTCCACGGTTGTTGCCGTGTTAGTTGATGCGGATGGTAAGATTTTAGACTGTAAAATTGACGCTGCTCAGACAAAGATCAATTTTTCCGCAGAAGGAAAACTTGTAACAGATCCTGCTACCGTATTTCAGACAAAACAGGAGCTTGGCACGGAATATGGCATGGGAGCCCAATCAGGAATCGGCAAGGAATGGAATGAACAGGCAGATGCCTTTGCTGATTATGTAGTTGGAAAAACCGTGGATGAAGTAAAAGGTATTGCCGTTGATGAAGAAGGCGTTGCAACGGAAGCTGATTTAACATCATCCGTAACGATCCATGTAACTGATTTTATTGAAGCGATAGATAAAGCAGTAGCCGGTGCACAGGATTTAGGTGCGTCTGCCACGGATAAGCTTGGTTATGCAGTATCTACGGATATGGGACAGTCTGAAGATGCCGGTGCGGAAGAAGAAGGATTGGCGCAGGCATATTCTTACTATACCGTAGTAACAACTGATGAATCCGGTAAAATTACAAGCTGCATTATTGATGCCTCTCAGGGCGGTGTAAATTTTGATACTGCAGGTATCATTTCAACGGACTTAACAGCTGCACCTCTGACGAAACAGGAATTAAAAGAAGATTACGGAATGAAAAAAGCATCCGAAATCGGAAAAGAATGGTATGAGCAGGCGAATGCATTTGCTTCCTATGTAACAGGGAAGACTATTGATGAAGTAAAAGGTATCGCGGTTAATGAGGAAGGTTATACAACGGAAGCTGATTTGGTAAGCTCCGTAACCGTTCATGTTTCTCCTTTTACGGCAGTAATTGAAAAGGCAGTAACAAACGCTGCTCAATAAATCAACTTAGCAAAGCGGATGGCAAATATCCGCTTTGCTTATTTACGGAACAGATATATAATATTACCGACAGGGTTTTATCTTAGCCGGAGAAGGCTCCCGCTTTTATAAGAAAGAGTATAGGAGCCGTCTCCGGGTGAGATAAAGCATATACATGGTATGCCATCATGGCTGATAAAACGGATTAGGGGTGAAGGACTTGAGTAAAAAGGGACTGGCAATTATGCTTCTCATAATAATAGCCGTTAATTTGAGTGGCTGCGTTAAAATAGAAACAAAACGTTATGAAGCCAGCTTTTTAGACTTGTTTGATACCATTACAACCATAGTAGGGTATGCAGAGGACAAGGAAGAATTCACTGATCATGCGCAGATGATTCATGACAAATTAATGGAGTATCATGAATTATATGATATTTACAACAGTTATGACGGGATTAATAATATAAAGACGATAAATGACAATGCCGGAGTATCTCCCGTTAAAGTGGATCAAAGAATTATTGACTTGCTTAAGTTTTCCCGGGAAGCATATCAGCTTACGGATGGGAAGGTTAATGAGGCCTTCGGAGCTGTCTTGTCGGTATGGCATCAATATCGTACGGAGGGACTTGATAATCCTGATAAGGCTGAAGTACCTCCCATGGAAATATTAAAAGAAAAAGAAAAACATACGGATATGAATAATGTTATTATCAATGAAAATGAGTCAACCGTATTTCTGGCAGATCCCGATATGAGATTGGACGTGGGAGCCATAGCAAAAGGATATGCTGCTGAGAGAGTTTGTGAATATGCAATGGAACATGGCTTTGCCAACGGAATGCTTTCGGTCGGGGGAAATGTGCGGACCATAGGCAGAAAGCTTGACGGCGGGAAAGAGGTAAGCTGGAGTGTGGGAATTCAAAATCCGGATCTGGAAAGTGCGCAGACAAATCTTTATATTCTTGGTTTAAGTGATTATTCCTTAGTAACCAGCGGTGTTTATGAAAGATATTATACGGTAAATGGTAAGCAGTATCATCATATTATTGATCCGGATACATTGATGCCCGCAGAATATTTTTTATCTGTTTCTATTGTATGCAGGGATTCGGGTATGGCAGATGCATTGTCAACGGCAGTGTTTAATATGCCCTTTGAGGAAGGCTTAAAATTAATTGAGTCTTTAGAGAATACGGAAGCTCTTTGGGTATTCAAAGATGAGACTATGAAGTCCAGCTCCGGTTTTGAAAATTATATCAAAAAATAATAGGAAACAGGGATAACAATGATAAAGAAAAATGATGTGATTCTGTTGGGGACAATTTTATTGCTGGCAGCAGCTGCCATAATTTTTATAAATATCCGGAAGACGGATGGGAGCAGGGTAGTGATTACCATTGACGGCGAAGAATACAAAACCCTGGACCTGAATAAGGATACGACGTTGACCATAGAAGTAGCTGAGGGAGCATATAACACGGTTACCGTAAAAAACGGTGAGGTGGACATGACGGAAGCTAATTGCCCTGATAAGCTCTGTGTGAAGCATAGAAAGATACACTATAATGGTGAAACAATTGTATGCCTCCCTCATAAGGTAGTACTTCAGATTGTAGGCGGTGAAGAGAGTGAAGCCGACATGATTGCAAAGTAATAAGGAGCTGCCATGAAATCAAAAAGAATAGCGATCTATGGATTGCTGGTCGCATTAGCTTTTCTTCTTAGTTATATAGAAAGTATCATACCCCTTCCCATTCCCATACCGGGCATTAAACTGGGGTTAGCTAATCTGGTGGTGGTTACCGGTCTATACACAATGGGAGGAAAGGAAGCATTTATATTATCCATAATACGAATTGTACTGGTCGGTTTTACCTTTGGCAATCTTTCTACCATGATGTTTAGTCTGGCAGGGGGATTTTTAAGCTGGTTTTTAATGGTATTGCTGTATAGAACAAAGGTATTAAGCATTACCGGTGTCAGTATAATAGGGGGAATATCGCATAATATAGGGCAAATTCTGGTAGCCGTTTGGGTGGTAAGTAATGTAATGCTGCTATACTATCTTCCCTTTTTACTGGTTTCCGGCGCAGTGACAGGAACAGTGATCGGTATGCTTGGCGCTGTTATTGTAAAAAGAATAAGGAAATATGATTTTTAATCCGTATCAGGCCAATCCTCTCTTTTGCTTAATAATAACAAGGGTAACAACAAGTACTGCCACTGCAAATCCGACCATGATAAGCATATTATAAAATAAGGGCATTAGGGTATCGGTATTTAAGATTATGCTATCTGCAATAGCATTATTTGTTTTAACGTACCAATAAGTAGGAGTAAAGCTTGCAAGCTTTAATACGGTATCTCCAAGATGAGCCTGAGGAACAAAAACACCGCTGATAAAACAGGTTCCAAGAGATACCACATTGGACACGGCAGACATGGCATTCTTACTTTTTATGAGATTGCCGATTAAATAGCTGATGCTTAATGCAGGCAGAGTAAATACGAAGGAATTCATTATAAACAGCAAACCTTTTGAGGTAAACATAAAACTGCCGTAAAGAATAAAGCTGGAGGCTATCATAAGAATCCAGGTTACCATGGTGAAGCTGAAATTTCCGAGTATCATTTGAAAATTCATACACTTTAATTTCAGAGGGGAGCAGTTATTTCGTTTCTTTAAATCCTTGTTATGAAACACCATCATAACGGCTGATACACCCAAAATCAGGATTGCGAATAAAGAATAAGACAAATAGTTATAATAATAAGCACATTTTTCATAAGTATCATTTTCTACTGCGGAATTGAGCATGACTATTTCCGCACTTTCCGATAAATCGGTATTCATATTCTCAATAAGCTCTTTTTCCGTCATATCATTTTCCGATTCTATATAAATCCTGGCCGTATTTAGGTATTTATTAATAAGGGTATCCATATAGATACCACTGGTGGATTCAGGTACTTTCGTGATGTTAACGGAGACTTTCTCGCTCTTTAAAAATGATTTGGTAAAGCCTTTAGGAATCCTTACAATGTATTCGATCTGACGAAAGAAAAGGGCATCCTGCAGGCTTTTTTCGTTATGAGGCAGGGCAATAAAATTTACATGGGATTCTAAGTAATCCTTTAAATTATTTAAAAGAATAGAATCTTCATCTTCATTGATAAAGGCAATATTAACCTTTGCTGACGTAAAGTCTGTCTTTATCGGATCCGAATAAGTAGATGACAGAATAACGGCAAGGAATAAAAAGACAAAAACGTAAATCATTAATTGTATAATATTACTTTTGATAATTTTAAAATATACCTTATAAACTTGCATATTTTTGCCTCCTTATTTGTAAGTAGGTAAGTAAGCTGAAAAATGCCGTTAATAAAATTAAAAACAGGATATCTGTAAAGAATACGGTATAAGTATCATAATAATAGAGGGAATAAAAGCAATCGGTGATTAAATTTGCCGGATTTAGATAGCCCAAAACAGGAACCTTGGTGTTTACGATATATTTCATTTTATCGTACATCATACCTGATAAAAAGGACATGGTCATAGAGCCGGCTATCAGAATTCCTATTTTAATTCCTTCTCCCCCTTTGACTATGGAGCCGATAAAAGCACCGAAGGTCACCCCCGTGACGGTACCGGCAATACAGGTTAGAAGAATATAGGTGATCTGTGTTCCGAAATTAATATGTAAAATAACTGTTAAATACAGAAGTAAGATACCTATATTAACTAATTGAATCGTGGCAGCCGCTGTCATGGAATATATAAAAACCCTGAGCTTATGGACAGGAGACATATTGGCTCTGGCTGCCTGAGCCGATAAATTGGCCTGATTTACCGTTACCTCATTAAGACCGAAAAAACTTCCGTAAAGGCATGCCATGGCAATTAAGGTATAAAAGTAGTTAACGGTGGTATCGGGAGCCGAAGAACCTGCCGAAGCCTCTTTCAGAAAATCCTTATGGGATGTGCTGCTTTCGATTAAGCCTTTCTGCATGGCCTCCGGATTTCTGTTTATAATGGCAGACACCGTTGACAGGGTTTGCTTATAATGATCAATAAATTCCTTGATTATGGTTTGGTTTAAGCCGGATTCCTTTAGGATGAGCTTAATACCATTGTTAAAATAAATAATGCCCTCTATATTGCCCCCCATAAGAAGGCTTTCACCCTCCTCCTTTGATGTATAGGTAACATCAAAGAGGCTCCCGTCACCATTATCAGGATCGGAAGCACTTTGAAGAGCTTCCCTAAAATTTGTATCCTTCTGAAATTCCTCATTATCAACTACGGCTATCTTTATGTGTGAAAAGGCTTCCACACTGGAAAGATTGGAAAATGCCATATAAAACAAGGTACCTAATATAATAGGAAAAAGCAGCGTCCAAAACATCATTTGCCGGGATCTGGTAAGGCATTTTAATCGATATTTGTAAATATGCCAAAACATATGAAACCTCCTTTAATCTCTTAATTCTTTTCCCGTTATTTCCAAAAAAACATCATTCAGGGTCGGCGGTTCCGAATATATTTTTCCAAATGCAATCTGGCGGGTCTTTAAATAATCAATTAATACCATAAGATTATTTTTATCCCGCTCCGATTTTACAGTTAAAAAGCTGTCATGGAAGAAAGCGGAAACGATATGAGGCAGATTTTTTACATCCGTAAGGATACGGTTTTCGGGATTATAAATTTCTACGGTTATTTTCTCACCGGAGTTTATCATTGCCTTTAATTCTTCTTTATTACCGGTAGCAATAATTTTTCCCTTATCCATAATGGCGATTCTGGTGCAGATTTGCTCCACCTCCTCCATGTAGTGGGAAGTGTATATAACGGTTGCCCCCTCTCTATTTAATCTTTGAATTCCTTCCAAAATGTTATTGCGGCTTTGGGGATCCACCGCCACCGTAGGTTCATCTAAGATAATTAAATCAGGCTTATGGGCAATTCCGCAGGCTATATTTAATCTTCGAAGAAGCCCGCCGCTTAATTTTTTGGGATAAAATTTACCATAATCATTTAGCCCGACAAAATCCATCGCTTCTATCACAAGACTGCGTCTTTTATTTTTATCGGAAATATACAGGCCGCAAAAATAATCGATATTTTCATAAACAGTCAATTCCTCGAATACGGCCACATTTTGCATAATAATGCCGATCTTTCTTTTTAAATCATAGGCCTCGGGAGCCATGGGCTTTCCATAAATATCGATAGAGCCTTTTTCATATTTTAAAAGGGAAAGAATACAATTTATGGCGGTAGTTTTACCGGAGCCGTTGGGGCCCAATAAACCCAGGATTTCTCCTTCCCCTACTTCTAAATTAAAGTGATCCAGAGCCACCAGATCACCGTATCTCTTGGTCAGGTTTTTTACGCTGATTACCATTTTATTACCTCCTGTTACTTGACTCCTTTGAAATGTTTCATTTTAACACGTATGCTTTCACTTGCCTGCTATCATCTTGTAGTCAGTATTATATAAGGAGAGGTGCTTATTTGTAAGTGAGCAGACTCCAAATAAGGGTGACATATGTAATAACTTAGTTGTGAAGGAGAGAAATTTATGCTAGAGTGAAGGTAAGATATATGCGGTTTCACACGAAAAAGGATAAATGGTATTATGAGCATGTTATTCGACAAGTCGGTTATGTTACTGATAGCTTTGGCATTATATTTTTTTCAGGTTACTAACAATTATTTTATAGTATCTGTTTTAGGTGCTACGATAACCAGCGGATTATTAAGTTATCTGGAGGATTATCGCTTAAAAACGGTGATTTTTATCATATACCTCATTGTCTGTGTGGAAATTCCCGTATTTCTTTTCTTTTTACCCTTAATTACCTATGACTTCATGATATTTCAGATAAAGTGGCTATGTTTTTTTTCCTTACTGCCGCTGATTTCAACGAAAGCGGATGGAAATATTACAATTAATTTTGTGATAGCCGCTCTTCTGGCAGTTGCTTATCTGTTAAGATTTCGTACTGTTTCCGTGGAAAAAATGAAAAGGGACTATTTTGAATTCCAATATCAGGCAAAGGAAATCTCCATGCAGCTGGCGGATAAAAATAAGTCACTATTGGAAAAACAGGATTATGAAGTGAACCTGGCAACTTTGAACGAACGTAATCGGATAGCCAGAGATATTCATGATAATGTGGGACATATACTATCCCGGTCCATTCTGCAGGTAGGGGCTCTTCTTGCCACTTGTAGGGATGAAGGGACGAAGGAATATCTAAAGTCGCTGAAAGGTACATTAGATGAGGCCATGAATAGTGTACGGAACAGTGTTCATGATTTACATGAGGATTCCATTGACTTGCAAATGGAAATACAAAAATTAATTTC
>CAMJWQ010000022.1 GCA_946409475.1 uncultured Lachnospiraceae bacterium | reverse complement strand
AAATGGTTCCCCCTCCGCCCCCCTTGGCAAACAATGCTTCCGCAATCGGTATGGTTCCAAAAATATCTGCATACACGGGAACACCAACAGCAGTCGCAATGAATACGGAAAAGGGATTGTTTTCCCCTAATATACCTTGAATTATCGCTTCCGGAATCCAGTTGTGTATTACCGCTCCGATTCCAACACCCACTATAATATAGAGAATTACTTTTTTTACGGTGGCCAGTACCTGCTCTTTGGCGTAAATTATTCTTTCTTTTTGGGATAAATCAGGCTCTTCTATATCAGCAGCAGCTGCTGCATTTAAAAATTTCACAACATAATCTTCCATTCCCAGCTTATCTATGATAGTACCACCAGCTACGGCTAATATGAGACCTAAGATTACATACGTGATTGCTATTTTAGCCCCAAAAATACTCATTAATAGAATGAACGCACCTAAATCCACCAAAGGGGAAGAAATTAAAAAGGAAAAAGTAACTCCAACGGGTAATCCCGCATTGGTAAACCCTATAAATAAAGGTATGGATGAACAGCTGCAGAACGGTGTTACGGTTCCCAATAACGCACTTAACATATTTGCTTTTAATCCATGAAATCTGCCAAGTATTTTCTTCGTTCTTTCAGGCGGAAAATAGCTTTGAATATAAGAAATCATAAATATTAATACGGATAAAAGTACTAATATTTTTATGGTATCGTAGAGAAAAAATTGAATACTCCCTCCTGATCCTGTAGATATGTCTACTCCCAATGCGTGTAAGGCATCTCCTATTAATGCATTTAACCACCTCATACTTAGTATCTGATTCTGAAAAAAATCCCAAACAGCTTTCATTATGCACCTTCCCTTTGCTATATCGATAATCATCAATATAATGCTATTATATGCATCACATCGATATTTGTCAATATATTATCACTAAAAAATCGTGCATTTCCTGTAAAATGAAAGAACTGCCTTTTAAAAGACAGTTCCTTCATTTTCTTCGTTTTTTTATTCCCGTAAATTGAGAGCCGTTAATGAATCCTAATGACTCCTTTCACAATATCCGCCTTATTTTTTACACAGGAATCCAAAGCGTTTTTGATATCGTCAAGCTCAAAGGTATCCGTTACAATATCCTTAATATTTATTTTACCGCTTGCCACCGCTTCAATGGCCATGGGATATATATTCCGATAACGGAATACCGTCTTAAAGGTAAGCTCCTTATCCAGTGCCATATTAACAGGAAGGGTCAGCTCACCGCTTGCGCTGTATCCGACCAATACAATCGTTGATCCTTTCTTAGCCATCTTCATTAACTGCACTGTTGTAATCTGTGTTCCTGCCGTTTCAATGGATAAATCACAGCCTCTGCCCTCCGTTAATTCCATGACCTTTGCTGCCGCATCCTCTTCTTTTCCGTTAATCACTCCGTCGGCACCCAGCTCCAGGGCTTTTTGCAATCTCTTTTCCATAATATCAACAACATAAACTTTCGATACTCCCATAGCCTTCAGAGCCAGAACACTGACAAGTCCTATACAGCCTGCCCCCGTAACTACCGCAGTCTGTCCGATATGGGCATTCCCCTGCATGGCTGCATGCATGCCCACAGCCAGCGGCTCCATAAGTGCTCCTTCCAATGTGCTGACATTATCGGGGAGCTTGAAGCAAAGGGCCGCCTCATGGGCTACGTATTCCTGAAAAACGCCGTCTACAGGAGGAGTGGCAAAGAAAATAACATCCTTACAAAGGTTATATTTTCCTGATTTACAAAATTCACATTCTCCGCAGGTTTTACCCGGTTCCATGGCCACACGGTCGCCGGCCTTTAAATTCGTAACCGCTTTTCCCACTTCCACTACCGTGCCTCCTGCTTCATGACCCAATACAAATGGTGTTTTCACGATAAAGCCACCAATTCTTCCGGTTTCATAATAATGTAAATCCGAGCCGCAGATACCTACATTTTCTACCTTAACCAAAACCTCATTATCCCCGGGAACGGGAATTGGCCGCTCCCTGATTTCTATTTCCATAAGATCTGTCATAACTGCTGTTTTCATTTTTCCATTCATACTGAGAACCTCTTTTTCCAAACTAATTATTGTTCAATTAAACCTCTGGACTTATACATATCCACATATTCAGCCGCATTATCCTTAGTAATGAATACGGCATCGATGTCCGTATCAATTTGTGTTTCTTCACCGGTCAATAATTTATGTACGGTTTCCATATTCAGCTCTGCCAGGTCGATTGCCGATTGTAAGCAGGTGGCTGTCATGGTACCTGCTTCGATTAAAAGACACGCTTCTGCCGTTCCGTCAACACCATAGGATAAGATATCTTTATATTCTTCCTTCCCTGTCACTACTTCCAGTGCACCGGCAGCCATATTATCGTTCATGGAAATAATGGCATCTATTTTATCATTTGAGGTTACCCAGTCTTCCATATATTGAACTGCCTCGTCTTTATTCCAGTTAGCAATTTGTTCTCCCACTATTTCCACATCGGATCTCTTATCAAAAAATTCCGCCTGCCATGCCTTTCTTCTTTCCTCCGCATGAAAATTACCGGAGGGACCGTTCAAAACAACGACCTTCGCATTTTCGGGCACCTCTTCTACAGCGGCTCTTGCATTTACCGCCGCCTGCTCATACGGATCCGCATCTACGGAGGAGGCTCCTTCGATACCGTCAATACGGGCATTTGTGGTAATGGCAATAATTCCCGCTTCTACAATCTTTTCTACATAAGGCCTCTGCGCTTCCCCGTTATTGGGTTGTACAATAATGGCATCATAACCATTTGTTATTGCATTTTCAATTGCCGCATTTTCCTTTTCATCGTCTGCCTGACCGTCAAAAACATCTACTGTGATATCATCATATTTATCTGCCGCCGTCTGTATTTCATTTGCAAGCCATGCGGCAAAAGAATCTGATTGCGCTCTCGCAATATAAGCTACCCGGTAGCTGTCTCCTTCTTCTTCTGTTGTTTCCGTATTATCGCCTGTTTCTGTTTGTGCCGGCTCCGTTGCCGCCGCTTCCTTCGTGGTGCTTGTGCACCCAGCCAGCATAGCTGCTGTCAGAACCATACTTACTGCTGCACTTACTAATTTTCTTTTCATACTTTTTCTCTTCCCTTCCCTATACATTAATTTTTTAATGCTGTCTTTTGTTGCTATAATGAAATAGTTTTCCTATTTACATTCTTCTTTTTCTTCTACCAAAATTACCTTTGCAGACTTCTTGCTTTTAGAACGAATATCCCATATTACCGCAATTGCAATAATACATCCCTTTACGATTTGCTGAATATAAGAGTTAACACCGATTAAATTCATAATATTATTCAGACATCCGATAATGAATGCACCGGCCAGAGTTCCTAAGGTCGTCCCTACTCCACCGGAAAAGCTTGTTCCTCCTACGATTGCTGCCGTAAGTCCTTCCATTTCATAGCCTACGGCACCATTGGGAAGCCCGGCATTGACACGTGACATGAATAGCACCCCTGCTATTCCAACCAAAACCCCATTAATGGCAAATACGATATATTTATTCTTTCTCACATTAATACCGGATGCCACTGCCGCTTCTTCATTACCTCCAATGGCATAAAGAGAACGGCCGAACCGTGTATGCCTCATAATATACCAAATAATAATGGTGATAATTATCATAAAAATAATGGAGATGGGTACCGGTCCGATATTTCCCTGTCCGAATACGATATAATTGTCGAGCTGATTAATATTCTGTCCCTGGGTATAGAACAGGGCGATGCCCCGTGCAACCATCTGCATGGCTAATGTGGCGATAAAGGGCGGTGTATTAAAATTAGTAACCATTAAAGCATTTACCATGTTACAAACCACGGCAATAATAACCGCCAGTAATAAGGCTAATACAAGGGATCCGGTCGCTTTATAAAAGTTTACCGAAAATACTCCGGCTAAGGCCAGCACCGCGCCGGAAGATAAATCCAACATACCGCTTATGATTAAAATCATTTCGCCATATGCCAGAATTGTGCCGACAGCCAATTGCTTCATAATATTTGTAACATTATTCACCGATAAGAAATTTTTATTTAAAAAGCTGCATATTATAATCATGGCAAAAAGTATAATGAAAATAGAATATTTTTGCATAACCTGATTACTTTTATCGAACTTTTGTTTCATATCCTTCACCTCTTTTTTCTAGTTTATACTTGTCGCATACTTCATGATTGCTTCCTGTGAAAAATCATTTTTTTCCAGTTCTCCCGTTATTTTTCCCTGGTTCATGACGTAAATCCGGTCACACATACCTATTAGCTCCGGTAATTCTGATGACACCATAATAACTGCCTTTTGCTGCTTCGCTAACTCTGTTATTAATTTATAAATTTCAAATTTAGCACCCACATCAATTCCTCTTGTCGGTTCATCCAGAATTAATATTTGCGGCTCCCTCAGCATCCACTTGGCTAACAATACCTTCTGCTGGTTTCCGCCGCTAAGTGATTGAATCCTGGTGTCTAAAGAAGGGGTTTTCACATTCATCCTTTTAAAGTACTCCGCAACCGTCTTCTTTTCCTCCTCTTCGTGTGCATACCCTTTATATATAAACTTTTCAAGACTGCTGATGCTGGCATTCTCCATAACACTCCGTATGGGAATGATCCCATATCTTCTGCGGTCCTCCGAAAGCATGACCATATTATGATGAATACTGTCTTCCACACCCTTAATCTCTGCTTTTTGATTATTGATCACTATTTCTCCCTGCTCATAATGATCCAAGCCAAAGAGTGCTCTCATCACCTCTGTTCTGCCGGCTCCGACCAGGCCCGCAAAACCTACGATTTCTCCCTTACGTGCATAAAAGCTAATATCTTTAAATATCTTCGGCTGATAAAAATCCTTTACCTCCAATAATTTTTCACCGATAGGTACACTTTCCTTCGGATACACATTATCCATTTTTCTTCCCACCATTAAGGAAATTACCTGATCCATGTCCATTTCCTCTGCCGGATGGCTTTCAATTACCGATCCGTCCCTAAAGACCGTAATATCGTCGGCAATCTGGAATACCTCATCCAGCTTGTGGGATATGTAAATAATACTGACTCCCTTTTCTTTTAATATCCTTATTTTTTTAAAAAGCATCTCCACTTCTCTTTGTGTAATGGCAGAAGTCGGTTCATCCATAACGATAATTTCCGCATTATTGGATATTGCCTTTATAATTTCCAGCATTTGTATATCGGAGACTGTTAATGTTTTTAATTTTTGATCCGGCCTGTATGGTAATTTTTCTGCCTTAAGAAACTCCAGGGTATCCTTTCTTAACTTCCTCCAATTCACATTTCCCATTTTCGTAACAGGTAATCTTCCTAAAAATAAATTTTCCTCAACAGACATTTCCGGTATATAATTCAATTCCTGTGCTATCATAGCTATCCCTAAGCTTCTCGCCTGTATGGGGTTCTGTATTTTAACCGGCCTTTCATCAATAAAGATCTGCCCCGCATCCGGCTTGTATATTCCATTAATGATTTTCATTAATGTGGATTTGCCTGCACCATTTTCTCCGCATAGGGCATGAACGGTTCCCCTTCTGACTGCAAATTCGATTTTATTTAAAGCCTTAACTCCCGGAAATGACTTATCGATTCCGGTTACTCTTAACTTAATTTCCTGCCCCACTTTTACGCCTCCCTTTCCCTTGATTAAGCTCACTTAGACTATAACAAAAAAAGAATCCTCCCATAAGAAAGATTCTTTTTGGATATTTGTACTTTATTGTGAAGAAGTTTGTGAAAGAGTTAACCATGTAAAATATTGTGATGGCTTTGTATTATTTTGTTCTGTACTCCGTAACCGTCATTCCTACATACTTCTTAAATATCTTACTGAAATATTGCTGGTCATTAAAACCCACCTCGCTATACACCTGATTGATTGTCATTTGAGGCTGCTTTAATAATTCCTTTGCCTTTTCCATGCGCAGGATATTAATATAAGCTGAAAAGTTTATGTCCTTCACTTTTTTGAATAAATAGGAAAAATAATATTTCGATATTCCTACGTAACCTGCCACATCCTCCAATGTCAGCTTATCCTTATAATTTTCCTCTATATAATGAATTGCTTTTTCAATTAAAAAATCAGAATTGTCCAATTTTAATCCGGATATAAGGCTTATCATCTCTATGGCAAAGTCCTTTACGATGGTCATTAATTCTTCTATATCATCGGCATTCATGATATCCTGCTGTATGGTCAAATTCTGCTGTATGGTTTCGGAATAGCCTTCAAATCTTTTTAAGATCTCCGTAATTAACTGTGCAATCATAAATTTTGTGTCAAAGGAACTGCTTTTTTCCATCTGCATTACCTTTTTTACATGCTCCATCAGATTATCAAGCTTTGCCTGCATCCCCTCCTCTATATACGTGCACATTTCTTTCGCAATATCCTGCATTGCTAATCTGGCATTCTCCTCCCCCTTTTCCGATACCCTGTCCTTCGTAAGATGACCGCCGGGCTCCACGTAAAACAGTAAATCTGCGGATTCGTAAATCCAATTTACCTCATTTCTGATATTTTCAATGGAATCCACGATATCTGAGCTTGCACTTTTAACGTTAACATTAAAATATTGCTTAATGGAATCCTTTATATAGGATAATTCCTTATTTACCTGCATTTCCGTAATTTTAACGCCAATTAGAAGGCAAGTGATGGATTTACCAAATTGCTTTCCTAAACAGATCACATGAGCATTAGAAAATTTATTCAAAATAATCTCCTTACATGCTGTAATAATACTGACACTCTTTTCCATGGCATATTCATGATCCTTTAAGGAAGCCTTAAAATCGAATTGAACGAAACAGAATTTTTGTATTTCCCAATCTATTTGATTTTTCTCAAATTCCACTTTGATTACATCTATTGGTTTTCTTGTATCCAAAACCAGGGCCAACAGGTAATCTTCCTTCCTGCTGCTGTCCTCCTGCTGCTTACTCTCCTCTTCCTTTGTCCGCATGCTGTCCAAACGCAGCTTAATGGCATCCATAATGCTGCCAAGCTCATCTTCTTCCATCTCCGCTTTTAATACGTAGCTGCTGACCTTCTTATACAAAGCTGTTCTGGCATATTCAAAATCATCATAACAGGTTAAAAATATAATTTCTGCTTTCGGATTATCCGCTTTAATCTTATCCGTCAGCCAAAATCCGTCTTTTTTGGGCATTTTAATATCCGTAATGATTACTTCCGGTCTCAGGGCTAAATATTTTTCATAAGCAGCTTCTCCATTTCCCGCTTCCGCTACAATCTTAAATCCTCTCGCATTCCAATCAAGAATGGTACGGATCCCAATTCTGACTAAAATTTCATCATCAACAATCATCACCTTATACATGTCTGTTTCCCCCATATCATTTGCTGTCCCATGTAAATTTCATGTAATCTTCTATATTTTCTTTTCTGCCTCCGAAGGGATGGGAATCACAACCTTCGTTCCTTCTCCCTTTCTTGAGATAATTCGAATTCCATAGCTTTCTCCAAAAAACATTTTTATTCGCTGATTTACATTATTCAGACCAACCTTGCTGAATTTATTAACATTTTTCTCATCCCTTAAAATCCGCATGAGCGTTTCCTCTTCCATTCCCACACCGTTATCCTCGACAATGATACAGGTCTCTCCCTCCATTTCCGTTGAATATATTCTGATTTTCAGTAATTCGCTTTCCCCGTCCGCTTCATCAATACCATAAATAAGGGAGTTTTCAACAATGGGCTGAAGAATCAATTTAGGAATCATATGATTCCCCACCTCCGGCTGTATATGGTATTCCATTTCGAATTTATGATTAAAACGCAGCCTCTGTATCAGTAAATAGCTTTCCACATAAGCAATTTCTTCTTTGACCGTTATCATATTCTTATCCACGCTGATACTGATCCTTAATAACTTTACCAGAGCAACTATGGCTTTGCTGATCGTATCTTCCCCCTTTAGCTTTGCCATCCAGCGGATCGTGTTTAGGGTATTGTATAAAAAATGGGGATTTATTTGTGCATGAAGTACCTCCAATTCCAGCTCATTCTTATTCCTCTCCGTCTCCACTACCTCATTCATCAGCCGCTTAACACGATATACCATGTGATTAAAGTTTTCGCCAAGCTCATGCAGCTCTCTGTTGGTATTGATTTCCACCATGGCATTCAGATTACCTGCTTCCACCTCTTTCATTTGTCCGATCATTTTCTTAAGAGGTGCCGTCACCTTCTTTGAATATACGTAGGATATAAAAAACATGATGACAAGAAATAAAATAGAAACAAAAAAAACGATGTCCTGAATTTTATTAATCTCCGCATACAGTACCTTTTTCGGAACCTCCTTAATCATTCTCCAGTTACCATTATTTAAACCGGAATATATGGCGACATAGGATATTTGATCCTCTTCATATTCTACGTATCCGGCAATGGAGCTTGCCAAAATACTTTTAAGATAGGGATGCTCTTCTTCCGAAATCCTGTTATAATCATTATCCGTGCTGCTGATGATCCTCCCTTCTTTATTAAAGATCATAACCTTACTTCCGTCATTTTCCAATGTATTATAAAACTCCTTTAATAAGCTTTCATCAATGGCTATTTTCAAATAGCCTAACTCCTTCAATGAGGATACGTCTATGATTTTTCTTCCTACCATTAACATTTGCTTTTCCTGGCGGCCGGTGAGAAGCTGGATCTGCTGAGCTTCCGACGGAAACCATATCACTTCACCGGAGGTATCCTTTAAGGTGTTCTCTTCAAACATACTTTTTCCTTCCACTATATTGGCGCCGACAAAGCAATATCCGATATTCGTTTCCGTATAGATGCCTTCCACATAGAAATTTGAGATATAATAGCTGTTTAAGCTCTCTAAAAAAAGCCCCTCCTGTCCGGTTTCGAGATAGTCTATCAGCTCATGATTCGACAAAATGGAATTCGAGATATTTGAAATATTTTCAAGCAGATAGTCGATATTATCCGCAGCTATCTTAACGGATTGCTGTGCTGAGTCACTGTATTTTTTTATAATAATTCCTTTTATATTTTGAAACATAATTCCAATTAACAATATGGACATAATGATAACACTGGACATTCTGAAAAGCATTTGATTCATAAGTGATTTTTTAGATGATTTCGTATTCCACTTTTTCATTGTTCATCCTCAAGCACTTTCTTCCATTCCAGTCTTATATCCTTTGCTGTTTCCGCAACATCCTTATCTTCATGTACCAGCTGAAATAAATTTTCCATCATAATATTTTCAAATTCATATCCGTTGGATATTTTCGGACGGTAATACACATAGCTTTTCTTTAATGCCCGTATAATGGAAAATGCCTGGGGAAGATTTGTCATGTATCTGCCTTCAATCAAAGAAAGCAGATTTTTTCTTGTGGGCAGATTGCCGCCCTCATCTCCAAGAAATGCTTTCATCTGCACCTGGGGAGATGTGGCCCAAACGATAAACAGCCAGGAAGCCAGCTTTTCCCTGTCATCTGCGTAGGAATTAATGCCTATTCCGGAGCCTCCGTAAATACATGCACTTTTCACATCACCAAAGGGAAGAATCCCATATCCTACCTTGCCTGCCACTGCCGATTCATCCACATTTTCCAGAGCCGCCGCATTTTCATCCCAATTTACCATCATAGCCACTTCACCTTTTTTGAAGGCCTCCGTGACTTCCGCCCAATTATACCCTCCTTCACCGGAAGGCTCCAGGTTAGCGTATTCCTTATAAACAGTCAATGCTTTTTTAAAGGCTTCCGTTTCTGACTCAACCTCTCCCGTAACGGTACCGCCATAGGTATTGATTCCTTCCCGGTTAAAATATGTGCCGCCATAAGCTGCCAGAATATTGGAAAACTCCGTGTATATGGAATTATGCTTTGCCGACATGCTTAGACTGCCGTATTTAATCTCTTCCTTCGGTACATTTTTTGAAATCCATTTTGCGGTTTCTATATATTGCTCCCAGGTAAAGGTATTCGACCCCGGCTGCGGCTTATAGCCCAGGTCGCGTTCCATTTCCTCACCGTATTTATCGAAAATATCCTTTCGGTAAAATAATATCATGGTAGTGGAATCAAAGGGTATGGCACACAGCTTATCCCTGTTCCCAAAATAAGAACAAATCTCCACATGCTCTTCCTGAAAGCTTTCCAAACCACCGACAATATGTGGTATGTCCGGATCGTTTTCATAGATGTTTAGATCCTCCAGGGAATCTACAAATTTGTTCAACGTTTGATAGGGATCTACATAGATCAAATCATACTGTGCCGTTTTTGAAATAAAGTCCATGTTGATTTTCTCCACCAGAATATTAAAATCCACACATTTTATATTTACCTGAATTCCCGTAACCTCCGTGAACTTCTCCACTTCCTTTGACAAAATATTCGCATTGATATTATCCTCCAGTAAAAAATTCAGAACCGTGCCCTCACATTGCTTCCAATCAAAATCGACCGGCGCAGCTATATTCCCAAAAGCGTTTTTTCCCTCGCCGAAATATTCCTCCTTCATTTCTATCTTATCATCCGGTTGTTTTTTTATTTTTTGTGAACATCCAACCGTATAGGAAGCTAACAATGCGATTATTATGAGAAAGCTTATCCGTTTATATTCCTTCATTCCAACCCCCATAGAAGCCACCTTTCCATACCGATAAATTGACAGACCTGCATTATATTGTCCCGTAAATCCTAATAAATTATAATCTTTTTCACTTTATTCAGCAATATGACCCATATAACAGGTAATATACAGCCTTCTAATTCTTTATTTTTTATAATAGTATAATATATAAATTATTACAATGCCTGGCTTTTCCTCAGGCGCCGCAAAAGCTGTCGGTCCGTAGCTTTCTATTTCCTTCATCTTGTAATCTGATACAAAAGGGCATTGCAGATAGCCGCCGCTACATTACTGCCTCCTTTTCTTCCCCTTGCTATGATATAAGGCACGGAGGTCTGCAGAATCAGTTCCTTTGCCTCCACCACATTCACAAAGCCCACGGGGACACCGATAATTAATTTAGGCCGCACCTGTCCCCTTTCCAGCATTTCATGGAGGGAAATCAAGGCCGTAGGCGCATTCCCAATAGCATAAATACAAGCCTCACCCAGAGCGGCTGCCTTCTCCATACTGACCGCCGCCCTGGTGATCCCTCTTTCCTTTGCCGCATCAGCCACGTCCTCATCCCCCATAAAGCAATACACATTTCCTCCTAATTTTCCCAGAGCTCTTTTATTAATGCCTGCCTTCCCCATATTGGTGTCAGTCACAATGGACGCCCCCTGCCTGAGAGCCTCTATCCCCCTTTCCACCGCACCCTTAGAAAAAACAAGTGTATCCGCATAGCTGAAATCCGCGGTAGTATGAATCACCCTTTTTACGACGGGCTTTATCACCGGGTCTATTTCCTTCTTTAATTCCTCTTCAATAATGGCAAAGCTTCTTTTTTCTATATCCTCCGGTGCTATATATTTATCTACCATTCTATCCCCTTCCTTGCCTGCTTTCCCTTCTCATAGGGATGCCTGACACAGCTCATCCGGGTAATATAATCCGCACTTTCCAGAAAAACGGCAGAAGGCCTTCTTCCCGTCAGAACAATCTCCATATTCTTTTCTTCCTTCAGTATGGATAAGACCTGTCCTCTGTCTATCAGCCGGTGTTCATAGGCCGACAGGATTTCATCCAGTATAAGCATGTCCATAGAAGCCTGTTCCATTGCTTTCTTAATATTCTCCAGTGACCGGTTATGCATCCGGGTAATGGCTAAGATATCTGCCTGTGACATATTTTTGTAAAAACCGAAATCCCTGCTGTTTCTTACCACTGTAACGGAAGGTATCACCTTTAATATTTCTATTTCGGAAGAGGCTCTTCCCTTCATGAACTGGACAAACCAGACCTTCATCCCGGCACCGGCCGCCCGGACGGCCATACCTATGGCTGCCGTTGTCTTTCCCTTACCGTCTCCGTAATATACGTGCGTGCAGCAAAACTTTTCCATTTGTTCCTCCCGTCACCTTTCCAGCATGGCATAGACCGCTTCCATATCCATGTGCGTACGAATCATCTGTGCCAGCTTGTCATACTGTGCTTCCTTATAGGCCCTTGTATCCGTTATATTCCCTTCCGCAAAGGGTAATCCTCCCTTCCTGCACAGGAGCTTCCCTATTGCTTCCTGCATGGGAACGCTGTCAAATAGTCCATGGACATAGGTTCCCATAACCCTTTTACAGATACTTCCCTCCTCATGGGCTTCACCGGTAATTTCATTGGTAATCACAGAAAAAGCTTCCACCTCCCCGGCTCTCTCTGTCCTGCCCATATGGATTTCATATCCCTCAAAGGCTGCTCCTCTCAGTTCCTCTTCCACTTTCCCGGAGGTGTTCACCGCTCCCCTGATCTGTGTTCTTGTTTTTTTCTTTTCAAAAACAGTTACCACCGGCAGCAGATTCATGCCCTCCATAACGCCTCCTGCTTCCACAGCATCCGGGTCATACAGCATTTTCCCTAACATTTGATAACCACCGCATATCCCCATGATATAGGCTCCTTTATCCTGAAGCCTCTTAATCATGGGCTCCATACCATTTTGCCGCAGCCACATTAAATCCTCCATGGTATTTTTGGTACCGGGAATAATGATCATATCGCCTCCTTCCAGGGCAAAAGCCCTGGAAACATAGGTAACCGAGACAAAGGACATCCGTTCCAGAGGATTGAAATCCGTAAAATTGGATATATGGGGCAGCCTGATGATCTTTATCTGTACGGCAGCCTTTTTTTCTTTACCGGCAAAACGTTCCGATAAGCTGTCCTCATCGTCAATATCCAAAGGCAGAAAAGGAAGAACACCTGTAATAGGCACCCTGCATCTCTCATACAGCATGGCAATGCCGGGCTCAAGAATTGTCTTGTCACCGCGAAATTTATTGATGATCAATCCCTTGATCCGCTGCCTTTCCTCTTCCTCTAACAGCATAAGGGTACCCACCAGCTGGGCAAAAACTCCGCCTCTGTCAATATCGCCCACTAAAAGAACAGGTGCATCCACCAGCCTTGCCATACCCATATTAACAATATCCTCCTGCTTTAAATTAATTTCTGCCGGACTTCCCGCTCCCTCTATCACAATATAATCATACTCCTGCGCCAGCTTGTCATAAGCCTTTTGTATGTCAGGAACCAGACTCCTCTTTATCCGAAAATATTCTCTCGCCGTCATATTTCCCAGCACCTCACCGTTCACAATTACCTGGGTGCCTTCCTCACTGACGGGCTTTAATAAAATAGGATTCATATTCACGCCGGGCAGAATGCCTGCCGCTTCCGCCTGCATTACCTGGGCTCTTCCCATTTCCAGCCCTTCTCTTGTGATAAAGGAATTAAGGGCCATATTCTGAGACTTGAAGGGAGCGGCCCGGTGTCCGTCCTGCTTCAGAACCCGCAGAAGACCTGCCGTTATCAAGCTCTTTCCCGCATTAGACATCGTTCCCTGTATCATTATATTCTTTGCCATCCCAAACCTCCTTTAACTCCCTGAAAAGCAATCTGTTCTCCTCTTCCTTTTTGATGGAAATACGGTAGAACGCTCCGTCCAGTCCCCTGTAGTTCTCACAGCTTCTGATAAGAATCTTTTTCTTAAGCAGGGCTTCATACAATCCAAAAGGCCCTTTAAAAAACAGATAATTTGCCTTTGGCTCATATACCCTTCCTCCCATGCCCCTTATGGCTGCACAGCATACAGTCTGCTGTCTCCAAAGATATTCTCTTGATGAACGCACATATTCCTTTTCCTGTAAGGCTTCCAGGCCGGCTATCTGGGCCATGGCGGATACGTGCCAGGAAGGGCTTAATTTTTCCATTTTCTTTATCATCTCCTCATTGCTGCTGATTCCGTATCCAAGGCGAAGACCCGGTATGGCATACAGCTTTGTAAAGGCATGTATCAGAAACAGGTTCCGGTATTCCTTTAGCAGAAAAAGACCGCTTACCTCCTCATATTCCCTGGTAAAGGGAAGAAAGCATTCGTCAATCACCAGCATAATATGATGCTTTCTGCAGCTGTCCGCAATTTTCCTCAGCAGCTCTTTCGGAATGATATTTCCCACCGGATTGTTGGGATTGCACAAAAAGACCATATCTATTTCATCCTGCAGCTCTGCTATATAGGACTCCTCCAATGCAAACTCCTTCTCCTCCTTCAAAAAATAAAAATTTATTTCACATTCCGCCGCCGCCAATGCCCGTTCGTATTCGGAGAAGGCAGGGGCCAGTAAGAGCGCTCTTTTAGGCTTTACCGCTCTTACCAGCAAATGAATGATTTCCGATGCCCCGCTGCCGCAAATGCATTGGCTGTCTTCTATCTGCATCTGTCTGGCTATTTCCCTTCTTAAGGAAAGACAGTGTCTGTCCGGATAAACCTCACACCGGTCTATCTGCTCCCGCAAGGTCTTTTTCAGACCCGGAGGCATACCAAAGGGATTACTATTAACAGAAAAATCATAGGTGATGTCATTACCATAAATATTTCCTCCGTGTTCATAAAATTCCATACAGCCTCCCTATCCCCATACGAGTAATTATGACCAGACCTAAAAAAAGCAGAACTGTTGTATACAGCAGCCTGTTTGCTCTTTTGATATCCTCAGGTTCGATCTCTCTTATAGAATTCCCTATGTATTCCTTCTTTACCCTTTTACCAAAATACCAGGCGTCTCCCGCCAGCCTGATGCCCAGAGCGCCTGCGCAGACGGATTCTGTCTGGGCGGAATTGGGACTTGCTTGCTTTTTTCTGTCCCGTCTGTATACCTGCAGTGCCCTCTTATAGTCATACCCCAGCAGGAATGCCGCCGCCAGCATAAGTCCCGCCGCTATTCTTGCCGGAATGAAGTTTGCCATATCATCCGCCCTGGCTGCCACCCGTCCAAAATACAGGTATGCTTCATTCTTGTAGCCTATCATGGAATCCATGGTATTTACCGCTTTATAAAGAACTCCCAAAACGGGACCTCCCAATGCCAGATAGCATAGGGGAGCGATACTGCCGTCAGAGGTATTTTCGGCAATTGTCTCAACGGCTGCCTTCATAATTTCCTTTCCCGTCAGGTCTTTTGTATCCCTTCCTACAATCATGGCAACCCTTTGTCTTGCTTTTGGCAGATTGCCTTCATATAACGCCTCATATACCTTCATGCTCTCCACCTTCAGGCACTTGGTCGCCATCATCTGATAGCAGAGCATGGTCTGCCCTAAAATTCCAAGCAGCCGGCTCCACCTGTATAAAAGAAATAGAATAAGAAATGTCATCCCTCCGGACGCCAAAAGGACTAAAATAAAAAGCAGGCTTCCCGCAAGCATCTGCCTGCCGGGAGATTCCTCCTTTCTTCTTAATTTTTTTTCCAGAAAGCCCGTCATATTTCCCATTAACCTGACCGGATGAGGCAGTCTATAAGGATCTCCCAGTAAAAAATCCAGCAAAGCACCCGCAAGCAGGCTAAGGGTCGTATCCATAAAAAGCATGTCTCATCCCTCCTCTTTAAAAGGCAGTATATTTGTTAACAAAATTCCGCTTTTCTTCTGACCGGTCCTGCATGTAAAGCCTTCTCCGTTCCTGCATTGATAGGTATAAAATCCCTTTTGCTCCTCTCCCAGCCGGGACAAAAGAGACATAATGGTTCCGCCGTGAATGATGCATACCACATTTATTTCTTCCCGGACTCCCGTCTTTATCTTTGAAAACATTTTCAGGAACCCTTCCAGGCAGCGCCGGTCAAATTCCTCCCTGTCCTCCCCCGCAGGAAAGGGCAGTCTTCCCTCAGAGTCAATCCACCTTTGATATGCCTCCTCCTTTTTCAGCTCCTCGTACCGTTTTCCTTCAAAAAGCCCGAAATCAATTTCCCTGAATTCTTCTATCTCCATGATTTCCCCATAAGGATACAGAGCCTCCGCCGTTTCCATGCACCTCCTCATGGGACTGGAAAAAACGAAATCTGCTTCCGGATAAAGCATACGGCTTTTTTTGCGGCGGAGCTCCTCCATACCCTCCGGACATAAGGATTCATCTGTTCTTCCCACATATTTTCTTTTTTTGTTTCCCTCCGTCATACCGTGACGCAGCAACGTTATCTGCAAATCCTCTCCTCCTGTCTCAGAAATTCCATTATTTTATTTTTTGGCCAATGCCGCACACCACCCGGATTACCTCCTCCGCTCTTTCCGCCAATGCACACATGGCTCTTCCTGCTCTTTCCCGGTAGTCTCTGTCCTCCTTTTGTGCCGGTACAATACCATAACCGATTTCATCACAAAGGAATATGACCTGTGGATTTACATGAATGATCTGCTCTGTCAGGGCGAGAAATTCCGAAACCTCCATCTGCCGTAAAAGCCGCTGTACCTGATATATCCCCTTCTTTTTCCAAAGCTCAGGAATAAGTGCCTGCTCCCAGACGATGATATCCTCCTCCTTTATGCCGTAACGTCCTATGATGTATTCCCGTTTTCCCTGACAGCTTCCTCCTATAACTAATTTCATTTCAATATCCTCCTGTCTGTATCATAACAGCAATGATACCGGTAACCAATTCGCTGATGCTTGAGAACCATCCCGCCAAATCCCCGGTCACACCGCCAAGCTCCCTATAGGCCCTTCTCCTGTAGTAATAAAACAGGAAGGCGTTCCCCAATCCCACGCATATCCCCATGACAGGCCGGATCAAAACCATAATAAGGAGAGTTACCGCCAATTGAAAAAGGAGAAGAGCCTGTACGCCTTTTCTATGAGAGGCCTTTTGAAAGGTGAAAAGAAGTCCCTCCTGAAAAGCGGCCCGAAAGCTGACAACTGCAATACCGCTTAATGCTCTCGCCAGAATAAACCCCAGGGAAAAGACAGCCATGGTTCCATCTTCTTCCAATGCAGCCACACACCCCATCATTATCATATAATACAGAAAAAGCATGATGACACTGAAGCCCCCTATATGGGGATCCTTTAAAATTTCCCTTTTCCTATCACCGGAGCCATAAGAATGAAAAGCGTCCATGGTATCCATATAGCCGTCTATATGAATCCCTCCCGTAAGGAGCAGAGGAATGGCAAGGAGGATTCCTGTCCGGAGGAGCGGATTGAGTCCATATGCCTGGCACCACTTCCACCAGCTAAATATGCATCCCCCAATGACCATCCCTACAAGAGGGAAAAAACCTATGGCAAGTCTCATATTGGAATCCTTCCATTCAACCTTTGGCATAGGTATTTTAGAATACATGGAAAAAGCAATGATAATCGATCGTATGACAGACATATCATTCTCCTTTCAGGCATATGGGAATTCCATATACCACCTCATAGACCATATCCGCCTCATGTGCAATTGCCCTGTTGATTCTGCCAAGACAGCTTCTGTATGTCTCTGTAAAAGCCTCATAGCATATCCCGTCTGAAAAAACCTCGTTGGTCACGATCACCAGATGCCTGCAGTTTCCCTTTAGCTCCATGATTTCCCTGATGATAATTTCCTCCGTAAAAGAAGCAGGTGCGGGCTCTTCACCAAACATTACATTGGCAAGTAAATTGGACATGCACTCCAAAAGCAGGGTTGCATTCCTCCCCGGCCTCTCTTTCCGAAAGGCTTCTCCTAAACGGAGAGGGCATTCTATGGTAATAAAGCCCTTTCCCTCCCGAAGCTGCCTGTGTCGTTCCACCCTTTTTATACCTTCTTCATCACTGACCTTCATGGTAGCCAGATAATAAAGC
>CAMJWQ010000021.1 GCA_946409475.1 uncultured Lachnospiraceae bacterium | reverse complement strand
GTATATATTATAACGGATTAGATAAAAAATTATAGACGGATTGGCCAGATGAAAATATTACAATTCTTTCAAATGGGAAATTGATTGGAATATTGCTCAAAATAAATTTGATATACAATAATATTGCAGCAAAACATACAAAATTGTCCAAAAATGAAAGAATGTAAGTACAAATATGGGAACACGGAGAAAATAATCAGAATATAATTAAGCTTGTAAATATTTACAGGCATACCGTGGTGTCCGGAAAGGAGACAGTATGAAATCTTATATTTTTGAAGCAATTGAGCATGGAAAAAAGTATCCGGCAAAAGCATTTGTAACAAGCATTGATCATTCCAGTTTTCACTGGCACTACGAATATGAAATTATTTTAGTTTTAAAGGGGGCTCTGCTAATTAACGTGAGCCCAAAACCGGTTGTATTAGAAGCAGGTGATATCATATTGCTTAATTCAAAAGCGATTCATGAATTGCAGCGAACCGAAGAGGAGAATCTGTGCTTATTTATACAGATAAATCAATGCTTATTCAGTGATTTTAAGGATAGGAACAGAACCTATTATTTTTACCTGAATAGCAAAACAGACGGACTCTATCCGAAAAAAGATTATTGTTTCTTCACAAGCCTGGCAGCAAAAATAGGATTAGAATTTCAAAGAAATGATACGGTTGGCTATTATCATACAAAATCAATGCTGTATATGCTGATAGCAGACCTATTTGAATATGTTCCCTATGAGATACATCAAAAAGCGGCTACATCCAGGGAAAATGAAAATCCGGTACTATTAATGCAGATAATTGAATTTATCCAGGAGAATTATAAAAAAGGAAATGTTCTGGATGAATTGTATAAAACCCTGGGAATTAGTGAAAAAACGGTGTATCGGTTTTTAAAATGCAATGTAGGATTATCTTCAAAGGAGTTAGTGACTAACTGCAGGATTGAAGCATCCAAACCAATGCTGAAATTTTCAGATAAGCCGATCAGTTATATTGCGGATGAATGCGGCTTCGGGTCGGAAAATACCTTTTATCGGGTCTTTAAAAAGGAGGTAGGAGTAACTCCCAATGAATACAGGCTAAATGGCATGACCCTGGAAAAGAATCCGGACGTTAAGGGCTATTTAAGCTTTAACCAGAAGGAAGCGGCAGAATTGTTGAATAAATATATTTAAAGGAGACGGAAGCATGAAGTGTACTAAGAAATATCGGTTGTCATATACACAGCGGGCGCAAAAGATAGCAGATTCATTAACGCTGGAAGAGAAGGTATCTCTGATGGGAGGAAATGTGACACTTCAGGATATGATTGCCGACCTTACGGCAGATTCTAATAAGCATTATAATTACATACCCTATCCGGCAGGCGGAATTGAGAAAGCCGATATACCTCCCGTACTGTTTTGCGATGGACCTAGGGGGGTGGTATGCGGAACAGGAAAGAGCACCTGTTTTCCGGTATCCATGCTGAGAGGAGCCTCCTTCGATACGGAGCTGGAAGAAAAAATCGGGCATGCCATTGGGAAGGAAGTACTTGCCTACGGAGGGAATTTATTTGCCGGAGTGTGCATTAATCTCCCTTACAATCCCGGCTGGGGCAGAAGCCAGGAAACCTATGGAGAGGAATCTTTTCATTTGGGAGAAATGGGAAGTGCGCTCATAAGAGGAGTGCAGGGAGAAAATGTAATAGCCTGTATTAAGCACTTTGCCTTTAACCAAATGGAAATATCCCGTTTTAAGGTAAGTGTAGATTGTGATAAACGAACGGAAAGAGAAGTATTTCTGCCTCATTTCAAACGCTGCATCGATGAAGGGGCCGCCTGTGTGATGAGCTCCTATAATTTATACAAAGGAATCCGGTGCGGGCATCATGATTATTTATTGAATCAGGTATTAAAGAAAGAATGGGGATTTGACGGCTTTATTATGAGTGATTTCATATGGGGAGTTAAGGATACGGTGGAGGCAGCCAACGGTGGCCAGAATATGGAAATGAGCTGCACACAGTTCTTTGGCAGGAAGCTTGTGGAGGCTGTAAGGGAAGGAAAGGTCTCAGAGACTAAAATCAATGACGCGGCCTTAAGAATCCTTCGAACCCTATTGGCATTTGAGGAGGTCGATGATAAAGAACGGGATGAAAGCATTATCGGCTGTAAAGAACATATAGCCTTGGCATTGCAGTCTGCCAGAGAGGGAATTACGCTGATTAAAAATGAGGACAGGGTACTTCCTTTTGAAAAAAACAGTATAAAAAGATTAGTAGTACTGGGAAAATTGGGAGAAAAGGAAGTCATCGGAGATCACGGTTCCAGTCAGGTACACCCGGCATATATCGTTACACCTATACAGGGGATAGCAAATGTGAGTCCGAAAACGGAAGTGATCTATTACAGCGGAGAGAATCTTGAGCATGCTAAGAAGCTTGCGGGGGAGGCGGATGCGGTCGTCTTTGTGGTGGGATATGATTATGATGATGAGGGAGAGTATATTTCCGAAGATCAGAATGACTCTTACACAGGTGCAATCGGTGGAGACCGGACAGATTCCTTAGGCCTTCATGAGGATGAGATTGAATTATTAAATGAAGTAGGACCTGTTAACAGAAATTCTGCGGCAATTCTTATCGGCGGAAATATGATCATGATGGAGGAATGGAAGGATAGCGTAAGTGCGGTTATTATGGCCTATTATGCCGGAATGGAAGGAGGAACCGCAATGGCGGAGATTTTATTCGGAGACGTTAATCCCAGCGGCAAGCTTCCTTATGTCATTCCTTTTAAAGAAACGGATCTGCCGCAGGTAAATTGGGATACCCGGTCACAATGGTATGATTATTATCACGGCTATGCCAAATTGGAAAAAGAAGGCATTAAGCCGTCGGTACCCTATGGATTCGGTTTATCCTATACTGCTTTTGAAGTAAAAAAACCGTCGTTTAAGGCGGAAGCCGAAATGATTTCGGCAGCCTGTGACGTAACGAATATCGGAGAAAGGGCCGGGACGGAAGTGGTTCAAATGTATGTAGGGTTTAAAAATTCCTCTGTTGACCGGCCGGTGAAATTATTAAGAGGCTTTAAAAGGGTGGAATTAGAACCAAAGGAATCAAAAAGAATATCCATAACCTGTCCGATTGAGCAGCTTAGCCGGTTTAATCCGGAAGCAAATAGAATGGAGCTTGAGCACATGGAGTATGAAATCTATATAGGAACCAGCTCGGCTAATGAAGATCTAATAAGCGGGACATTCAGATTATAAGAAAAAGAGATAGGATGAATTAGATTTAATAGGAAAAGGTAACCAGCAACAGTAATAGGAAATACAAAGGAGGATAAAAATGAGACGTAAAAAATTAACTTCACTTTTTGCAATTGGATTATCTATGGTAATGATGTTAACCGCATGCGGTTCATCCGGCACTGCATCCGGTACTGCCGGTGATGAAGCCGATGCTTCGACGGTACAGACCGGGAGCGGGCAGGAAGAAACCGGGAATGAAGCGGAGGAATCTGATAATGAGGGTTCTGATACTACATATACAATTGGTTTTAATAATTACCTGAAGGGCATCTATTCCTTAGATATCCTGGAAAAAAATTTTTTAACGACATGTGAAGCATTAGGTGTTGAACCGATGGTCGTAAATGACGAAGGCAAGGTTGAGAATTGTGTTACAAATGTGGATAATATGATTGCCGCCGGAGTGGATGGAATTGTTTTCTTTGGAATTTCAGATACCCTGTTTCCGGTAGTCGCCCAAAAGTGTGAAGAGGCGGGAATTCCCTATGCATTTTTTGACCACATGCCGTCTGATGATATATTAAGCCAAATACAGGGAAATGAAAATTATGCGGGAATTGCTGCCACAGTTGATACCTACACCGGAAATAATATTGGAGAATATGCGGCAGAAGCCGGTCTTAAAAAAGCGATTGTAGTAACGGGGGAGACAACGGATACGACTCATTCGGCAAGAACAAACGGATTTAAAGAAAAATTTGAAGCGGCCGGCGGTAAAGTATTGGCAGAGGGGTATGGTACGGTTACCATTTCAGATGCCATGCAAAGGGCAAATGATTTATTAACAGCTCATCCGGATGTGGATTGCGTATATGCAACAAACGGAGATGTGGGAGTCGCTACTATTGAGGCATTGGCCAAGCACCCGGAAGTAAATGCGAAGCTATACGTTACGGATTTGGACCCCGACATATTAACGGGATTAGAGGAGGGTACAATTGCTGCGGCAAACGGTGCTCACTGGGTCAATATAGATTATGCAACCGCCCTGCTGGTGAATAAATTAAACGGACATGGAATTACAAACGAAGACGGAACTCCGGCCCGGTTAGTTGTACCGGTTATGACATTGCCAAATAATTATGTGGATTTGTATAATTCCCAATGGATAGAAAAATCACCCTATAGTACGGAAGAAATTCAATCACTTGTTGGAAATGATATCAGTATAGATGACTTCAATGCCATGTTAGAGGATTACACGATCGAAAACCGACTTCAGGCAAAGCTGGATGCGGGGGAAATCACACAAGAGGAGTTCGATGCGGCAAAGGACAAATAAATCTCACTGCATAAAAGAGCTTAAATGAAAGGGATTCGTATGAGCAATCGAAGGAAGAATCATATTCTTACGGCACTTGGGAAGGGCCAGGCCCAAGTGCTCTTGAAACAGAGGATCACTACGGTAATTCTATTAGTAGCCATATATATTATTATGAATGTGATATCCCAGGGCCGTTTTATAACGAAGAGCAATATGCTGGCGGTATTATCAAATTCGGTAGTGAACGCTTTTGTTGTATTAGGCTTCTGTTTTATTTTTTCAATGGGTATTATTGATTTGTCCATCGGGGCAATTATGATTTTGGCCGGCAATATCGGTGGAATACTGGCCGTTAATATTGGTCTGGGCTATGCAGGGCTTATAATAGGCTGCATTGCTTCGGCGGTAGTTCTGGAGGTGCTGAATCTGAAGCTGGTCTTGGTTACGAAAATCCCGGCCTGGATATTCGGCCTGGGGATCGCCATGGTATATGAGGCAATCGGATCCATTTATAATGTCAGTCAAATTGCTAAGGGCTTGCAGGTTGTATCATTGCAGAACAGCTACAGGGGATTAGGTGAGGCGCCTGCCAATATCATCGTGCTGTTTATCGGTATTATTGCTGCCTATCTGATTTTTAACCACTCTAAGGTCGGCTTAGGGCTTCGGGCGGTAGGAAGCAATAAGGAAGTAGCCGGAATGATGGGAATCAATATTTCCGGATCCATCATACAAGCCGGTCTGGTGGGGGGTATTTTCCTGGGAGTGGCGAGTGCGGTTAATCAAAGCTATGCAGGGCGTGTAGTACCCACAACAGGCCTGAATAGCATTGCAACGATTTTTATCCCTTTAGCAGCTTATTTATTGGCGATTACCCTGTCAAAGGTTTTTAATCTTACCATAGCGGCGGCAATCAGCTCGTTCATTATTACATCGATATTTAATGTATTGACCATTATGGGCGTACCGTCCGGGACATGGCAAAAGGTAATTATGGGAGCTTCTGTTGTCATATGCGGAATACTGTCCAAACGATCTGAAAAAGGGGTGGTGAAATAATGGACAAAAAAATTATCTTTAGAGCGGAGAATATGAAAAAATATTTCGGCGCAACCCATGCAAATGATAACGTTTCCATAGCACTGCCAAAAGGGCATATACGCGGCCTGATAGGGGAAAACGGTTCGGGAAAGTCAACACTCATTTCCATGATTGCAGGAATTCGGGAAAAGGACAGCGGTACCATGTATCTAAACGGAAAAAGCTATGAGCCTAAGAATTCTCTGGATGCAGGTAAGAATGGAATTGGTACGGTGGTTCAGGAGCTGGGACTGGTAGACGGATTGCCGGTGGGCATGAATTTATTTTTAGGCCGGACGGAAAAGTTTGAAAAAATGAGGATCCTGGACATAAATGCTTTATATAAGAAGGCAGAAGCAGTCTTTAAAGAATGGGGATTTTCAGATATCTCTGTTAAGCAGCTCACGGGGACTTTATCCGTAGAGCAAAAAAAAGTGGTAGAGCTGGTCAGAGCCTTATCCTTTCATCCGGATTTATTGATTTTGGATGAGATCACCCAGGCACTTTCATTAAATAACAGGGAAAAATTAATTGGTATCATTTCACAATTGAAAAAAAGAGGAAAAGCAATTTTACTCGTCACTCATGATATAGAAGAAATGGTGGCAATTACGGATGTGATTACTATTATGCGTGACGGAAAAATAGTTGCGGAACGTGACAGTGATAAAACGACACCGGATGAAATCAAGCGGCTGATGGTGGGGCGGGATTTAAACGGTACCTATTACAGAGAGGATAAGGAACCTTCTTATGGAGAGGAAATTAAATTAAGTGCCGTTCAATTATGTGAAGAACATTTTCATAATATCAGCTTTGAGCTGCATAAGGGCGAGATACTTGGAATATGCGGACTTTCGGATTCGGGAATTCATGAGTTGGCAGAGGCATTGTTTGCGGTTCGGAAAATAGATAGTGGCTGTGTAAAATTACCTAAGAAGAATATTACGATCAATACACCGAAGCAAGCCATGGATATGAACATGGGATATGTTCCGAAGGACCGTGATAAGCAGGCGCTTATGGTGAATGACAGTATTGAAAATAATGTATCTCTTGCGGCAGTTGAACTGGTCAAAGAACATTTTGGCTTCTTAAGTCCCGGAAAAAGAAGTGAGCTTTCCGGCAAGGTCATAGAAAGGCTGATGATTAAAACAAAGGGACCCAATCAAATAATCAGCGGTTTGTCCGGAGGAAACAGGCAGAAGGTGAATTTGGGAAGATGGATTGTCCAGAATAAAGATATCCTGATATTGGACTGCCCCACCAGAGGGGTGGATATAGGAGTCAAATCCTATATTTATGAAATGATGATAGATTCCAAAAAAAGGGGTATTTCAATCGTGCTCATATCCGACGAACTTCCGGAGATCATCGGAATGTGTGACCGTTTAATGATCATGAAAGACGGTGAAGTGGTAAAGACACTGGAGCGGAGTACCGGTCTGACGGAAGAGGCGATAATTGAGGTGATGATTTGATGAAGAAAAACATATGGATTAATTTACAAAGAATATTCCCGTTTATGGGACTGATAGTGATTATTCTTATCTTTACCATAATATCCGGTGATAAGCTATGGACGAAGAATAACCTGCTGAGTATCATCAATACCGCCATACCAATCTGTCTCGGAGGAGCAGGCATGATATTTGTTGCCACACAGGGAAGTACGGATATGTCCATGGGCTCATTATTGGCATTAGCCGGAACCTTAGGCGGACTTGCAAGCATACGGACGGGCCTTGCCGGATTTATTACAATATCCTTACTGGTAGGACTATTGTGCGGGATATTCAATGGATATCTCTTGGCATATTTAAAGGTTGAGTCTTTGATGGTAACACTTGCGATGCTGATAGCATTACGTGCAATCGTATCCTTTATTACAAATGGACAGGCCGTATTTGTGGATTCCCGAATCATCGGATTAAACAGAATAGGTATTAAGCTTCCTGTTTTTTTGGTACTAATATTGGCCATGTGGTATATCTTTACTTATACTAAAATTGGATTTTATTCCAGATGTATTGGCGAAAATCAGGAGGTGGGGCGTTTTTCGGGGATAAATATCCGGAAATATAAGATTCTTGCATTTACATTATCAGGACTGATGGCTGGCTTTGTTAGTATATTTACCGTAGGCAAAATAGGGGGCGTATCGCCTAATATGGGAAATTTTTTCGAGCTTCAGGTTATGACGGCTATGTTTGTAGGCGGCGTACCTGTTACGGGAGGTTCGGAAAGTAAATATTATAAAATGATTACCGGTGCACTTATGCTGGCATTTCTGCAAAACGGCCTGACAATCAGTTTAGTCAGTGCGGAAATAGCCGAATTGATACAAGGGGTAATCCTGTTGGTTGTAGTATTCTTAGAAATATTTGTCCGCAACAGATTTATTCAGGGAGAGCTGGCAAAAGAAGTATGATAAAGGAGCGAAATTATGATTTGTACAAAGAAGCATAGATTAAACTATACGGAAGAAGCTAAGAAGCTGGTTGAACAGATGACATTGGAGGAAAAGGTGTATTTGATGAGCGGCCGCACGGATCTGAGCAATTCTATAGCGGTATTTGAAAATCCGGATGCGGATAATCATTATAATTCCTATCCATATCCCGCATGCGGAAATGAAAGGCTTAAGGTACCAAATATGTATTTTTGTGACGGACCAAGAGGCGTTGTTACCGAAAAAAGCACCTGTTTCCCGGTAACAATGGCAAGGGGAGCCACCTTTGATACCGAATTGGAAGAAGAAGTAGGGGAAGCTATTGCCAGGGAAATCCGGGCATATGGAGCAAATTTCTTTGGCGGGGTATGCATTAATCTTCCCTACAATCCAGGCTGGGGACGAAGTCAGGAGACCTATGGAGAAGACAGCTTCCATTTAGGAAGCATGGGAAGTGCTCTGGTAAAAGGAGTTCAAAAGCATAATGTTATGGCCTGTATTAAGCATTTTGCGTTTAACAGTATGGAAAACGGAAGGTTTACCGTGAGTGTACAGGCAGACAAACGAACGGAAAGAGAAGTATATTTAAATCATTTTAAAGAATGCATCGACAATGGAGCCGCCTGTGTGATGAGTGCCTATAATCAATATAAGGAAAAGTATTGCGGACAGCAGGACTATTTGTTAACGGATGTACTGAAAAATGAATGGGATTTTGACGGGTTTGTGGTCAGTGATTTTATATGGGGAACCAGAGATACGGTGAATGCCGCAAATGCAGGCCTGGATGTGGAAATGTGTGATACCCATTATTACGGAGAAAACTTAATAAAAGCGGTGAAAGACGGAAGGGTGCCGGAGTCGAAGATCGATCAGGCGGCACTGCGCATTGTCCGTACCATACTGGCTTTTTCAAGAGCAGAAGACCCTCAGCAATACCCCCGTAATGTGATAGCCTGCGTCCCCCATATTCAATTAGCCAAAAAGGCTGCGGAAAAGTCAATGACTTTGATTAAAAATAAAGATAATGTGCTCCCCTTTTCCAAAGAAGAGAGCAGGAGGATCGCTGTTATCGGTGAATTGGCAAACACGGAAAATATAGGAGATCATGGTTCAAGCAGAGTTTTTCCGCCCTATGTGGTAACACCCTTAGACGGCATTACCAATCTTTTGAAGGATGCTGAGGTCACATTTTATGGAGGAAAGGATATAAAAAGGGCAAGGACACTGGCAAGGGAAGCCGACACGGTTATCATTGTCGCCGGTTATCGTCATGATGATGAAGGGGAATATATCGCCCCTGCCGATGGTATTGAGGGCTTTACAAAGCCACAGGGAGGAGATAGAAAGGAAGGCCTGGGACTGCATAAAGAGGAAATAGAATTAATCAAAGAAACAGGAGCGGTAAATCCACATACGGCAGTTGTGCTGATTGGCGGAAATATGATTATGATTGAAGAATGGAAGGATAGTGTTCCGGCAATTATGATGGCCTATTATCCGGGAATGGAAGGAGGAACCGCTATTGCGGAGGCCTTGTTTGGAGATGTGAATCCGGGCGGAAAGCTTCCGTTTGTGATACCGAAGGATGAAAGAGACCTGCCGCAATTGGATTGGAAAGCAGACAAGGCCGTTTACGGATACTTTCACGGATATACAAAATTAGATCATGAGGGAATCAAAGCGTCCGTACCCTACGGATATGGTTTATCCTATACAAGCTTTAAGATAAGTGGGGAGGCTGTCAGGGTTAATGCCGATGAAATTCTCGCATCCTGTAAGGTAATAAATACAGGTGAGCGAAAAGGAGATGAAGTGGTGCAATTATATATCGGGGCACCAAAATCTAAGGTCTTGCGTCCTGTAAAAGCATTAAAAGGGTTCAAAAGGATGACTCTTCTGCCCGGGGAGGAAAAAATTGCAGAGATCAGGTGTCCCATAGATAAATTAAAATATTATACGGAAGAAGGCTGGGTGCTGGAGAATACGGAATACATGGCATATATAGGTGACAGCAGTGCGGATGAGGATTTGACGAAAATATCCTTTACCATATAAAGAAAAGTAATGCACTTAAATAATATATTTTTACACTTCATCAGAAAAGCCGATAATGCCTGCGTCATTATCGGCTTTTCTGCCTCCATGCCCTCCTATACTCCTTCGGCGTTACCTTTTGCTTCTTTTTAAAAACCTTAAAAAAATAGGAATATTCCTGAAAACCGCATTCACAGGCAATTTTATGAAAATCCGTTTCTCCTGCCTCCAGCATATGGACAGCCATGGAAATGCGGTAGGAATTCAGATAATCCGAAAAACCCTGTCCCGTCTCCAGTTTGAAGATAGTACTGAGATAACCGCTGCTGATACCGATTTCGTCAGCAATGGTCTGCTGTGAAATCGGTTTGGCATATTTTTGGGTGATTAAGCCGATTGCTTTACGTACATACTCGGAATCTCCCGGGCTTTGCAATTGAATTTGACGGCATAAAGACAGAAAGCTATCAAAAAACCATTTTTGTATCTGGATCAAAGTGGTATATTGGGTCAGCATTTCACTTGGATGCACCCGGTCTGTAAATAAAGAATCTAACAAGATGTTTTTTTCTTTTGCTATCCGTGTAAGAATACTGATTAAGTCAGTAAATATCATTTGTGCATTACTGATACGTAATCGTCTGCTTTGCATATCTTCAAAAATTCCCCTCAATAATTTTAATACTTCATTATCATTTCCCGCGGAGGATACGGTGAGGAGTTTCCTTTCAGTCTGAAAATCCAGACCCCTTAAGGGTTCCTTCGACTCCATGATATCGGCGGAACGCAGGATTGACTGATTTCCGGCATAAAATTTAAATTGCAGTATTTTTTTTGCTTTTTCATAGGATTTGCTTACACTGCTGATCGCTGCACACATAGAGCCGATACTGAAGCTGGTGGAAATATTCAGGTAGGTTTTCAGGCTGGCCGACAGCTGCTGTAAGATAAGACGTATCGTATCCTCTATCCTTGCACTGCTGGAAACGTCGGCAAAAGAAAGCAGGATACAATAATTCTCATTTTCTACATGCGTCAGAATTCCTGTAGGATATTGAGACAGTATTTCATTACCAATGTTCAGAATGGAGAACTCCAATACGCTTTGACCCTTTAAATCATATTTCTTAATAACTTCATAATAATTATCGATTGCTAATATGATAGGAATCACTTTTCTCATATCCAATTTTATCGAAAGTATTTTTAGATTCGTTTCGATTTCTGATTCCTGAAGAAATAAATTACTAAGGAGATTGAGGACAAATTTATTACGCAGAGTATTCAGAGCATTTTCGGTAGGATTACTAACAGGCGCATATTCGCTGCCAGGGGCATGTATTCTTATATTTTTTATTAAAGTACGTATGGAATCAGGGTTCAGCTTGTGCTTTAGTAAGTAATCAATGGCTCCGTTTTTCAATGCCCCTCTTACATATTCATAGTCATCGTAGTTGCTGAGCGCGATAAAAAGAATATGGGGATAACGGCTGTGTATGATTTTACATAAGGAAAGGCCGTCCATGTTCGGCATTCGAATGTCGGACAGGACGATATCAGGCTTAAGAGAATCCAGCAGCTTAAGAGCTGCTTCGCCGTCCGCTGCTTCACCGCATATGGTGATATCCTCAGAAAACCCATGCAGTAATAATTTTAAGTTCGTGCGAACCAGAAATTCATCATCTACCAATAATAGCTTATACATATTGTCTGATATCCTCCTCCTTCAGTAAAGGTAACGTAATCTCAAAACGGGTATAAATATGTAATTGGCTGTCTATTTCTATCCCATATCCTTCACCAAAATAAAGCCTGATTCTGTCCTTGATATTTGCTATTCCGATATGACCGGCACTGCTGCTTTGATTAACGGAAGAAATTTCCTCTATTTTCTCCTCCTGCATGCCCATTCCGTTATCCTCCACACGTATATGTAATTTAGCATCCATTTTTGTGTAATAAATCAACAGAGCACCGTTTCCTTTTTTATCCTTTAAGCCATGCTTTAAAGCATTCTCTACTAAGGGCTGGACAATAAGCTTGGGGATATAGAAACCGGCAATATCCGGGCCGGCGATGATATTATAGGAAAAGGTGTGGATTTGCCGGTAATTCTGAATGGACAGGTAAGCCCTTATGAAATGAATATCCTCCTTAATAGTGATAAAGGAACGGCCGTCCATATTTATGTGCATCAGATCGGACAGGGATTCGGCAACGGTAGTTACATTTTCGGCGCCCTGCAGGTTAGCCAAAAACTTAATGGTATTTAAGCTGTTATATAGAAAGTGAGGATTCATCTGAAACTGCAGGGCGGCAATTTCCGCAGTACGTTTCTCCTTTTCCGTATTTTTAATTTCTGTGAGAAGGTGCTTAATGCGGGTCAACATGGACTTGAATTGTATGGTCAATGCCCCCACCTCATCTCCCGTCCGGATATCGACATCCAGATCCAGTCTGTTACCGGCTATATTTTTAACGGCATCCGTAAGCCTTACAATATTACGCGTTAACAGGGTAGCTACAACGAAAACGGAAACAATTAAAAGAGCTACGACTAAAACGGTAATAATGAAAATCTTATGAGCAGCGCTGGAAAAAGCGGCTACAATATCACCGGCAGAGATGACACTTAAAGTGCTCCAGCCTGTAAGGGCGGATTTATGATAAACCACAAGCATTTTTGTATGATTTACTGTGACAAAAAAATGGCCTGAGGAAGAGGAAAGGTTCTGCAAAATAGTAGAATTTAATACGGAACCGTTTTCTGCCTGCAATAAATTTTTATGAGGGGTAAAAATGACCTTTCCCTCCGTATTATTTATGACATATAAAGAGCATTGATTTGCCGGGTTCACATCAAAGCTGTCGTTGAAAAGCTGACATTTAATATCGGCCAGAGCAAAACCGATTTTTTCATTGCTGAAGTTATAAATAGGGCGAAGAATGGAAAAGACCAGGTCATTATTGTTCTGATACCATTTATGGGAATAATGAGGCTCAATAAAAATATTCTGTTCTGCGGTTTCGGAGAGGAAGTCCAACCAATTTTCTTCCAAAACCGTTTCATAAGAGGTGGTGATACCATAGGTAATACTGTTCCCGCTAAAATCACTTAACATCAGTCCGTTAAGATTCTTTTTAAAGCTGCATAAGCTGATTAAATAATCTGTTGTTGTCCTTCTGTAAGCAATAATTTCCGCATCCGTCAAATCATCTCTCGACAAAATATTAATGATATTGGTGGAAAGATTATTATCGGACCTGACGGTTGTCAAGGCGGTCACATTAATGATATCCTTCACCTGGTTTTCAAAGGTGGTATTGGACACATTAATGACTGTCTCCATGTTTTTTATGGCTGTTTCCTCTGCTTCCTTCTTTAATTCCGTATACCAGATGCTCAAGACGACGGTAACGAATAAAAGAAATACTAAAAGCATGGTAAGAATTAATTTATATCGGATACTTTTAAATGGATTTTTCATTTTAATTCCTTATGTTTATGTATACTTAATTTTTTACGGGATTCCGTAGTTATATGGGATTAGAATCTTCGTGTAAATTCTTTATGATCTAAGGGATGAATGCTGTTATATTTATAAATATTACAAATTTATTATAAGTATTTCATAAAATCACTGTCAAGTCTTACAAAATAAAGTGGAAAAAATTGCAATAGTTATAGAAAAAATACAATAATAGAGGCAGATTAGAAATGGTAATATAAACATAGCAAAAAATAGTAACATCATAAAAAAAGAAAAGAGGGAGCAATGTAAATGAAAAAGAAAGTATTAGCATTCATGTTGACACTCGTTATGATCCTTGGATTGGCGGGATGCGGTTCAAAGAGCGCGGAAAGTACGGAAACAGCCTCTGACACTGCCGGTGAGGAGAGCTCTGCGGTAGAAACCGAAAAGACGGAGGAAGCTGCAGGTACGGAAAGCACCGGAGAGGCGGAAACTCTTACTCTGCTTATGTATACCGATTGGTATAAGGCAGGCTGGGAGGCTTTGGAAAAGTATATTGATGAAAATGCCGATGAGTTAGGCTTCCGCTTGGAAATATCCAAAATTCAGGGCGGCCAACAGGGTGACCAGGTATTGCAGACCAAGTTTGCAACGGACGATCTGCCGGATCTGATTCAGGTATATAAACCTCAATGGGTGGAGGCCTATGCCAACGGATTAGATAAATTGGTGGATTTAACGGGAATTTCAAGCACTTCTGAGTACGATGTCAATGTATTGAACGGTACCTATATTTATAAGGATAAATTATATGCCATGCCGATTGACTCTATTGTATTATCCGGTGTCTTTTATAATAAGGAGGTATTTGAAAGTGCAGGGGTGGAAATACCCAAGACCTGGGATGAATTTCTTGCAGTTTGTGAAAAAATAAAGGAAACCGGTATTACGCCCGTATATTATTCCGGGAAGGACGCATGGAGTGTACAGCCGCCTACCATCAGCGGCATTTTGAACGATGCGGCGGAAAGAGGAATTGATACCTTTGGGCTGATGGATTTGATCAATACCAATCAGCTGAAATTCAGCGAGTGCACCAACTTTGTGGATACCATTGAGAGAACGAAGGAGCTGATTGACCTGGGCTATGTAAATGAGACCTATTTATCCGATACCGTTGACAGTGCACATCAGGCCCTGGCGGACGGCACCTGTGCCATGTATATAAACGGCACCTGGTGTGCGGATAATATCACGGAAAAATTCCCGGATAAGGCAGACAATATCGGCGCATTTGCCATGCCCACACCAGGCGGGGAAAACTATATCAATATGTTTACGCCATACGCACTGGCCCTGACAACACAGTGTGAAAATGAAGAGCTGGGCAAAAAGGCCATTGCATTCATTACATCGGCAGAGGCTCAGCAGATATATGCGGATGCACAGCCGGGCCTGTATTTGAATAAAAACGTGAACAGCACCATTCCTGCCGCAACGGCTGATTTACAGGAAATCATGAATGCCGGAATGGCCATGACGGATTGGGAAGAAATTAATAACTTTTCTTACGGCAATTTAAGTGAGCCCTTATTAAATTATTATACCGGTACATTAACGGAAGCCATAGATGTTACAAAGGCACTGGATGCGGAAACGGAAAGGAATGCTAAGGCACAGGGAGATGCCAACTGGTAAAATAAGCATAACGGTCCTGAATGCCTGAAATGGGCTTTCAGGACTGTTTTTAAGGAGCGAGGACATGAAAAGAGGCAAAATGAAACGATATTCTTATGCATTAGCGGTGCCCGGGCTGGCACTCTACATTATTTTCTTTATCATACCGGCTGTCGGAGGGCTGCTGCTGTCCTTTGTAAAAATTCTCGGCTTTGATTTAAGCTCGGCAAGGTTCGGAGGAATTTCCAATTACATAGATGTATTTACGCAGCCAAATATGAGGCTTGCCATTTATAACTCCTTTGTGTTTGCGGTAATTACCACCATATTAAAAACAGTTATCGGACTGTCACTGGCAGTTGCCCTAAACAGGAGAATGCCCATGACGAATGCTCTCAGAACCATTTTTTTTCTGCCGGCAGTCATAAATACCGTAGCCGTAGGCCTTATTTTTTCTTCCCTGATGCATCCGACCAATGGATTGATCAATACATTTTTGCGTTCTATTGGTCTGGAAGCAATGGCAAAGCCCTGGCTGGTAGACACCAGGCTGGCTATATTTTCCGTCTGTGCCATAGAAATTTGGAAATGGTCGGGATTTACAATGGTTATTTTGTTGTCGGGAATGCAGGCAATCGGAAAGGATTATTATGAAGCAGCAGAAATTGACGGTGCCGTCGGATGGAAAAAGTTCCGGTATATTACGTTTCCTTTATTGCTGCCGGCCTTTAACAATGCCTTAATTCTGAATATGATAGGAGGGTTAAAGGTATTTGATTTAATACAGGCTACCACGCAGGGGGGACCCGGATCCGCCACGGAGGTATTCGGAACCATTATCTTTAAATCCTTTGGCTCAGGCAGACTGGGAGAAGGCTGTGCAGCCAGCGTACTGCTGGCAGTCATCATTGCGGCCATTACCATTCCTACCTATAAATATATTGCAGACAGGGAGGTGGAAATGTGAAAAGAATCAAATTAGGTACAATATGCTTATACTGTATTTTGTGTATTGCTTGTTTTGTTATTTTAATACCTGTCTTCATGGTTGTCATTAATTCCTTTAAGGACAGGAATGAAGCAGCCATGATGAATATTCACCTGCCGTCCTCTTTTCATATTCTGGAAAATTATAAGGAGATGATAGCGGAAGGCGGCATTATCAGAGGATTTTTAAACAGTATGTTTATTACCGTCATATGTGTATTTGGTCTGATTCTGCTCTGTTCGGCCATGGCTTTTGTTTTACAGAGAAAAAAGAATTTATTTTCTAAGATCATTAATATGACAGTAGTTTTCGGTCTGGTTCTGCCCATTCAGATCATTCCGACCTATTTTGTCTGCAATTTTTTTCATCTGCCCCATGTGGCATCGGCCATTTTTGTTCTGATTGTTGCCAATATGTCCTTTACCGTATTCCTATATACCGGTTTTATGAAAAGTATTCCGGCAGAGATTGATGAATCTGCCTGGATTGACGGAGCAAATCAGTTTCAATTATTCTTTCATATTATTTTTCCCTTATTACAGCCTGTTACCGTTACGGCTATTATTATAAACTTTATGGCGGTTTGGAATGATTTTGGGATTTCCATTTACTTTTTAAACAGTGCAAGGAATTATACCTTACCACTGACGGTGTATAATTTCTTTGGCAATCATAGCTCTGACTGGCAGCTGGTGTTTGCTAACGTGGTCTTAGCCACCTTGCCGGTCATGATTGTATATTTGCTTTTACAGAAATATATTATAGCAGGAATGACGGCAGGAGCTGTTAAAGGTTAGTAAAACAAGGCAGCTTTGGTTAGATAAAAAAATAGAAATCTTATGATTGGTAAAATATGAAAAAAAATAAATATATGACATTGGAAGATATCAGGATTCGAGATCCGTTTTTTTTGAAAGATGAAAACACCTATTATTTATATGGCAGTACGGATAAGAATACTTGGCAGGGAAAGGGTACGGGATTTGATTATTATAAGAGCCGGGATTTAAAAAATTATCTCGGACCCTATCCTGCTTTCAGACCACCTGAGGGCTTTTGGGCAGATGAAAATTTTTGGGCACCCGAAGTGTGGGAATATAGAGGGGGATATTATTTAATAGCAGCATTTAAGAAAGGAGGAATGAACAGAGGAGTTCAAATATTATATGCCGACTCACCAGGGGGGCCGTTTTTACCATTTTTCAATAAACCTCATACGCCAAAGGACTGGGCCTGCCTGGACGGTACCCTCTATTTTGAAAGGGGGGTACCCTATTTAATTTTCTGCCATGAGTGGACGCAGATTTCAGATGGCGCCATATGTGCAGTCCCTCTATCGGAGGATTTATCTGTGGTGGCCGGTAAACCGTTTGTTTTGTTTCATGCATCCTCATCCGCCTGGACAAGGGAGCATTTCGAATTTGGACACAGGGGATATGTAACGGACGGACCTTTTCTTTTTAACAGTAATAAAGGTCTGCATATGATATGGTCCAGCTTTAGTAAAGAGGGATATGCCATAGGCGTTTCCTATTCACCGAGCGGGTTATTGGGTGAATGGGTACATGCCGATGTACCTCTTTATCATAAAGACGGAGGACATGGTATGATATTCAGAGGAATAAAAAATGAGCTGTTATTGGCGATGCATTCCCCCAATGAGCTAATGAAGGAGAGAGTCAGACTATTCCCACTTGAGGTGGCAGGAGAAGTATTACAGTTACTTTAGTAATAACCAGGAAATAGAAGGGAAGGTTAATATGAAAAAAATAATAGTATGTTATCTGTTTTTTTATTATTTAACCTGAATCTGCTTTCTTTTTGTGCACAAGTTAAAAGAATATCCGTAAACTCT
>CAMJWQ010000020.1 GCA_946409475.1 uncultured Lachnospiraceae bacterium | reverse complement strand
ATTTTCGTCTGCAATGTTTAGGCTGTGGCCATCAAATTATGATTCCCAGGAAATTAGTAGAAAAAAATACAAGAGGTATCAGAAAAAAAGCTTGAACATGCCAAGCATATATGCTATCATATATATCCGTGATATATTTAATTTTTCCTTGCTCCCTATGGCATTAGGGGGCCAGAGACCAAAAGGAGGTACTTTAGCATGAACAAATATGAATTAGCACTAATTCTTAATGCGAAAGTCGAAGATGAAGTAAGAGCCGATTCTTTAGAAAAAGTAAAAGGTTATATTGAGAATGCAGGCGGCACCATTACGAACATTGATGAATGGGGTAAGAAAAGACTGGCTTACGAAATTCAAAAAATGAAAGAAGGATATTATTACTTCATTAAATTCGATGCGGAAGCAAAAGTTCCGGTTGAATTGGAATCACATATTCGTATTATGGAAAACGTCATCCGGTATTTATGCGTTAAGGAAGAAGCATAGAGAAGAAAAGAGGAGAAAGTATGAACAAAGTCATATTAATGGGGCGTTTAACAAGAGATCCGGAGGTTAGATATTCTCAAAATGAAAATGCGATGGCAATTGCCAGATATACACTGGCAGTTGACAGAAGATTTTCAAGAGATGCGGAGAATACGGCGGATTTTATAAATTGTGTGGCTTTTGGCAGGTCCGGCGAGTTTGCGGAAAAATATTTCCGTAAGGGAATGAAGGTAGCAATAACCGGCAGAATCCAGACGGGAAGCTATACCAACAAGGACGGACAGAAAGTTTACACAACAGATGTTGTAATAGAGGATCAGGAATTTGCGGAAAGTAAAGGGACAGGTGGCAGTGATGGGGGTCATACATCTGTATCCGGGCCTTCTCCCAGTGCGGCTATTGGAGACGGCTTCATGAATATTCCTGATGGAATTGATGAAGAATTACCGTTTAATTAAACATTTTTATACAGTTTAAAGGAGGTTTGAAAATGGCATATAACAAGACAGAAAGACCTGACTCTTCTATGAAAAGAAGAGGGGGACGCAGAAGAAAAAAAGTATGTGTATTCTGTGGAAAAGATAATGTGATCGATTACAAAGATGTTAATAAATTGAAAAGATATATTTCTGAAAGAGGTAAGATTCTTCCCAGAAGAATTACGGGTAATTGTGCCAAGCATCAAAGAGCGCTTACGATTGCGATTAAAAGAGCAAGACACATTGCCTTGATGCCTTATACATTAGAGTAAGACTGATTTAATATGAGAATAGGAAAAGCCCTTGCAGATTCGGATATTTGTAAGGGCTTTTCAGGATTTTTATCTTTTATCGTTCAATATTTTTATTTCATGCTCGAAAAAACGTATAATTTCTTCCTTATCTTTATGAATGGGAGCAATCTGCCCCCAAATACTCTTATAATATTCTTCCAGGGCCTTAACGAGCATAGGCTCTTCTATGGACAACCTGATTCTTGGCGTATGCTTTGGAGAATCATATCCTTCAAGGAAAACAGCTTTTCTTTCTTTTACCAGACAGTCAAATTTGCTGCTGAACAATTCATTCTGTTTACTTTCCTGAACTAAGGCAATGTGATAATTAGCATTACATTGTAAAAGTGATATGACGTTATTCAAAAGCTCAATAATCTCGGAGACGGTCACATTCATTAATTCAATACCTGAATTATAATAAAAGTACAGCTGATGATATTTTGTAAGATGCCTGATGGATTCCATGAAAAAAATATCTTTATACTCATAATGTCTGACATTCAGAAGGAATGCGCTGAGCCTTCTTTTATAATAGTCGAGGGCAATATGTATTTCCTCCTTCGGAACGGAGGACCTTTCCAGCAATCTCCGGTATAAACCTTCCGGCAGCAGCAATAGGCCGATATTATATTTATTAAAATAACGGGAGCCTATACTTTCTTCATTTTTCATCAGATATCTGCTGTACTCCTTTGCACGTATTTCCGGGTAATAAGTTATCAGAGGCTGGGAATGGGAGGATATAAGCGCATTAAAATAAGAGCTTAAAATATGGATGGCATATGTATTTGTAAAACATAGTGCGCTGTCAATACCCGAGTAAGGTTTCGTTAAAAAACAGGCCAGAGCTCCAATATCAGGAATAATGACTGCTTCGGCACCTGATGAAAGAGCGTCATATTCTTTAAAATAATAGGTAATAAGCTTACCTGTTAAAATTAAAGGCTTGGCAAAGTTAATAAACCGGATGGTTCTTACCATATTATTATTGAATCTAAGAAGAAACAGGACCTTCCATCCGTTTTCGATAGCTTTGAGAAGTAAATTCTGGCAGAAAATTAATTTGGGTGAAGGAGCGCTTAATAAATCAGAATCATTGTTAAAGGAAATATATATGGTATTATCCTGTTTATGCTTTTGCTCGGCGGCAGATTTTAAAAGCTGGACAGCGGCATTAAAAACATTTTTTGTTCCTGAAATTATCTTGTCTTCATTGGAAAGCTCAAGTATATTAGGCAGAAAATTGATCTTGTCGGTCTTTTTATTCTTCTTTATACATTCAAGAGAATAGCCTTGTGTTTCTAATAATACCAGCCGTATCTTTTCTTTATTACCTAAGGGCTCCCTGCAATTGTCACACACTTTTAGAAAAACATCATCCAGCTGCTTTAGCTGGAAGGAATTCAGAACGTATTTGGATAAATATTCAGAAATATTATCAATATAAGAAGTACTTAAGGGCGGTATTCTCTTGCCGTGTATCCAGCGGTTTACCAGGGAACTATCTACATTAATTGCCTTTGATAAGCGGTTCATGCTGATATCAAAGGTTGTCAGCAATATCTTTAAACATTCTCCAAATTTCATGCTTGTTTTCATATCTTATTCTCCCTTTCAATAATGTTAATGGTAAGATTTACAATAACTCCATATAAACAGTCATGCCAGAAATACATAAAGTTGTCATTACCATGGCAATGACAACTTATGGATATAGGTATAATTAATGGAAATTAAAATGTATAATATTCTACAAAGACTTACAAAATAAATGAAATTATGACAATAAAAGTAGTTAGAGTATTGTCTTACAATGGGTTTATTAAAGATATGGTCATTACTTGTTTGTAAACTGGAGCTTATATTATGATGACTGGCCTAAATTTGAATTCCCGTCATAAGGCCATGACTGCAGCAGGGTTAATTATGCGTATGGTTTACAATAATTTTACTTAGGAGGAAAAGTTATTGCAACTAAAAAGTATTAAAACGAAACTATTGCTATTATTTGGCATATTGCTGCTGGCTATGTGTCTGGGAATCGGATTGGTATCCTATCTCTCTTCTTATGAGGCTCTGTCCCAAAACATAGACGAATCTCTTCTGCAGCTGTCGTCAGAGGCTTCTAAAGTTGTGGAAGCGAGAATCCATACCCAGTTAAATGCTTTAGAAGCACTGGCGGGGAGTGAAGAATTGAAGAGCAGCAGCGTAACCACGGAGGAAAAAATGCATATATTGCAGGACGAGGTGGAGAGAAGCTCTCATTTGAGAATCAGCCTTGCAGATGCCAATGGAAATGCACAGCTGACAAACGGGGAAACTGCGCAAATTGCCGACAGAGATTATTTTAAAGCCGCTTTATCGGGAGAAAGCTTCGTATCTGATCCTATCATCAGTAAAATAGATGGCAGCATTATCCTGTGCTATGCCGTTCCTATTAAGGAAGGAGACAGGGTAACAGGAGTACTGACTGCTATCCGTGATGGAAATGAATTGAGTGAACTGGTAAATGATATCAGTTTTGGCAGTGCAGGCGAAGCATTTATGATTAACAATACGGGAACGGTCATTGCTCATAAAAACAGTGATTTGGTAATGGAGATGTACAATGCATCAGAGGAATTGCAAAAGGATCCTGACCTGCAGATGCTGGTTGATTTAGAGAAGAAGATGATAAATAAGGAGGCAGGGGTAGGAGAATATAATTACAATGGGGAAACAAAATATATGGGCTTTAGTCCCATTGACGGAACCAACTGGTCACTGGCTGTAACTGCTCCCGAGGCAGAGGTTATGGAAAAGGTTGATGCTCTTGGAAAAAGTATTATTATAATTTCCGTTTGCTTTCTTTTAGCAAGCGTGGCAGCAACCTTTATCATCGCATCCGGTATCAGCAGGCCCTTAAAAGCAGTTTCCGATTATTTGAAGGTGATAGCAAAGGGAGATTTTTCTAATAATGTTCCACCCAAGCTTATGAAAATGAAGGATGAAACCGGTATTCTTGCCAATGCCATGGATACCATGCAGCAGTCCGTCAAGCAAATAATCGCAGAAGTAATACAGGAGTCGACTACGGTAAGCCAGATGCTCCATAACATTAATACGGAGATGGATGTACTGAATCAAAGTATCGAAAATATATCTGCCACAACGGAGGAGCTGTCCTCCGGTACGGAGGAGACTGCCTCATCCACGGAAGAAATGAGCGCAACCTCAGAAGAAATTGAAAAAGCGGCGGAATCCATAGCAGTGAAAGCACAGGAAGGTGCGGCTGCCATTGGCAATATCAGTGAATCGGCAGTATTAATGAAGCAGAATGCCATCGCTTCCAGGGAATCTGCCGTTGCTATTTACAGCAAAACCAAAGGTGATTTGCAGCAGGCGATTGAGCAGTCGAAGGCAGTGGATCAGATTTATGAATTGGCGGAAGCCAACCTCGCAATAACCTCCCAGACGAATCTTCTGGCTCTAAATGCGGCCATTGAAGCCGCCAGGGCGGGAGAAGCAGGAAAGGGTTTTGCGGTAGTAGCCGATGAAATACGAAAGCTTGCGGAAGATTCGAGAAGTACGGTGGCAAGAATACAGGAGGTTACGAACGTTATAGTAGAGGCCGTGGAAAACCTTTCGGTGAACTCCGGAAATATTCTGGAATTTATTGACAAGCAGGTATTAAGTGATTATGAGAAGCTTGTAGACAGCAGCGGAGAGAGCAGTAAAAATGCTTCCGGTATGGGTGATATTATTACAGATTTCAGTGCCACATCGCAGCAGCTGTTAGCCTCCATGCAGAATATGGCTAAGGCTATCGGCGAGATAGCAGGAGCATCAAATGAGGGAGCGCAGGGAGCGGGCAATATAGCAAATGAAGCGGCAGTAGTGACACGTATGTCAAATGCAGTCATTAATATGGCGGTTTCGGCCAATGAAAAATCAAAACAGTTATTAAAAGCGGTATCTCAATTCAAGGTATAACCTGCGATTGAGAAAGGTAATATCATATTTTAAAAAGAGCGGGCCTAAAAACCAAATGACAGCCTGCAGGTGTGTTAAAAACAAGGGACTGGGATAAAGCAGGGGATTTGATGGACAACATTATTAAAAAAGATAATTTATTCAATGATTATAATTTGTTAAATATGCTTTTTGAAAAATTTTGCAATAACAAAATTTTTATCCGTGGAATCTTTGAAAACATGCGGATTGCCATATTTGTCTGGAAAGAGGACGGTGTCATAATTCAGCTTAACCGGTACGCCTTTAATCTGTTCTGCCATAATTGTAATTTCAGAGAAGAGAATCTTAATATAAACTTGTTTTTATCCTTAGACAGAATCGCTATCATTAAGGAAAAGCTGTTGAAAAAAAATAGCAGGGCATTCCAATATGAATACCGTGAGGTATTGACGGATACCAATATGGGGGAGCTCTGTTTTGACTGGAACAATTATGCCGTATTTGATGAAGAAAAGACAAAATATATCATAACTGTCGGAGTCGATGCAGGAGGAATTGAATCAGAAGGCAGATGGGAGGATACGGAGGGGAGCTTTAAGGAACCTTCTCCATGGCAGGAAGAGCTGGCGGCCATAAATGAAGAGCTCAAGTTTCACGTGCAGGAATTAAAAAAGCAGAGGGAGCAGTTAAGAAAGAGTGAAGAGCGGTATAGGCTTGTGGTGGAAGGTGCCAGTAATGGTATATGGGATTGGGATTTCATCAATAATACGGCCTTTTTATCCAGGGACTGGAGCAGAAGACTGGGATTTCGTGAACAGGAAATATACGGTTATTATGAAAAGTGGGCCGATCTGATCCATCCAAATGACAAAAAAGGGGTGCTGTCAAATTTTAAAAGATGTCTTTCCGGAAAAGGCGGCAATTATTCATATGAATATAGGATCCGGCTGAAGGAAGGCAGATATATTTGGATTTTAAGCCAGGGAAAGATACTGTTTAATAAAGAAAAAGAACCCATCCGAATTGCCGGTTCCCATATGGATATAACAGAGAGAAAGAAAACGGAGAGCAGATTAAAATATCTTGCTTACTATGATAATCTGACCGGCATTCCTATTCGTACCACACTCATGTGCAGCTTTAAAGAGGCTATTGCAAAAGCCAAAACAAAGGGCTCGAAAATTGCTGTTTTATTTTTGGATATTGATAATTTTAAAAGCGTTAATGACCTGTATGGTCATCATATAGGAGACCGGCTGTTAAAGAGGGTCGCCGATAAATTAAAAGCCTGTGTCAAAAATTCAGATATGCTGTGCAGAATCGGCGGGGATGAATTTGTACTCCTGTTAGAGGACTTAAGAGAACCGGAAGAGGCGGAGATAATGGCAGAAGAATTGCTAAATGCTTTTACTTATCCGCTGAATATAAGCAACCAAAGAATTTATGTAACCTTAAGTATCGGTGTATCCGTATATCCCGAGAATGGGTGTGACAGAAAGAAATTATTGAAAAAAGCAGATATTGCCATGTATATGGCGAAAGAGAGCGGAAAAAACAAAGTGCAGTTTTATAATCCTAAAATGAATAATGGGATAAAGCCTCAGGATGATTTAAAGCAATGCTTAAGAACAGCACTGGTGAATAATGAATTTTTTTTGTGTTATCAGCCAATGCTGGATGCCGCTACGGAGGAGATAGTATCCTTGGAAGCTCTGATACGGTGGAGAAGGAACGGGAATGAAATTATCGGCCCGGACATTTTTATACCCGTTGCGGAAGAAACACATCTCATTATACCTATTGGGGAATGGGTTCTGGAGACAGCCTGCAGGCAGTTAAAAAAGTGGCATGAAGCGGGTTTTGCTAATTGCAGCATATCTGTTAATGTTTCCGTATATCAATTAAAGCAGGTCGGATTTTCGGAAATCGTATCACATATTCTGAAAGAAAACAAACTTCATACTAAATTTCTTGAAATCGAAATAACGGAAAGCATGTATTTGGAACACATGAATACGGTGACCGAGAATATGAAGAAATTACGGGAAATGGGAGTAAAGATTTCCTTAGATGATTTTGGAACGGGATATAATACATTAAAAAATATTCAAAATTTTCATATGGACAGCTTAAAAATTGACAGGTCATTTGTAAGTAATATAAAAATAGACATAAATAAAGTGATCGTCGAGGCTATTTTATTGCTCGGACGTAAAATTCAGGCAAAAATTACTGCCGAGGGAGTGGAAACAAAGGAACAGTTCGATTATTTAAAGAGTATTGGGTGTAATACCATACAAGGTTATTATTTCAGTATGCCGTTGGCAGCGGAGGAAGCTACGCGGTATCTGACCTTAAATAAGAAAGCCGATAACAATTAAACGGATATAAAGCGGTAACAGCAAAGGAAGCAGAAGTCCCTCCATTTATAAAAATGGAAGCTGCTTCTTTTTTTGTTGGGGAAACGTGCGGGGAAACGCTTCTATTGGAATGAATAACTTACTTTTTCAATAGAATATAGGTAAGTATAAGTTATGATCTGCAAATTTTTTTGAGTTTGGAAAGCCGGGGAGTATGAAAGCAAAGAGAATTATAGTAAATGTCGGTGTTATTTTAATCGCTTTATTTATTTTTACCAGCTGGTATGGGGCAAGATTAAAAAATGAGAACCGGGCTGCTTCCGCTTTAACAAGAAGATATAATATATATCTGATAACGACGGATAAGGAATACCAGTATTGGAATTTTGTTAATCAGGGAGCAGAAGATATGGCAGGGGCAATCGGGATTAATTACGTTTGGGAAGCGCCGGAAAGGAGAAATGTCATGGAACAGATAGCGATTATTAACCAGGCCGTGGAAGCCGGTGCTAATGCGCTGCTGGTTGCCGCAGATGATCCGAAAAATATTTCCGGGGTTATAGAAGATGCTAAAGCAAGAGGAGTAAAGATTATATATGTAGATTCACCTGCATATGAAGAGGCTATCACGACATTGGCAACGAATAATTACGAAGCGGGTGTCATAGCCGGAAATGCCATGCTGTCCAAACTGGAGGAGAGGGGTATTAACAGCGGTTATATCGGTATTGTAAGTGTCACCGATAAAGCGAATTCAGACCTTCGCGAGATGGGCTTCCGGGATGCATTGGGAGAGGACGGTAGATATACCATATTACAAACCGTATTCACCGGCGGAGATCCCCTGGAGGCACAAGTAGAGGCGGAACGATTAATTGAACATAATAATGATCTGGTGGGCCTGTTCGGAACCAATGAAGGGGCCAGCGAGGGAGTAGGATATGCCATTGGAGAAGCGGACCGGGAAATAATCGGAATCGGATTTGACAGGACGGATGCCATGCTGGAGCTTTTACAGGAGGGAAATCTGAAGGCTATTATTGCACAGAATCCTTATACTATGGGTTACCTTGGAATGGCGGAGGCCGTAGCGGCACTCCTTGGAAGGAGTACGGGACCGTCTTATATAGACACCGGTGTTTCCGTGCTGGAGTATACCGGAGAATAACCCATTATATTTCAATTCATTTAAAATACTTTTATATCTATTATAATGATGTTATAATACATGTGTTATTGTTAATGTGTTTTTAAAGTAGGAGTAACGCATGAAAAAGAAAATTAAGTTTCAAGGTCAATTAAAAGCCTATATACAATGGCCCTTCATGCTCAGTGCATTGCTGTTGGCAATGAATATTTGGATCTATATTATTAATTTTAAGGCCGGAATGGTAGCAAGTGTATTTTCGGTAATCTATTTATTGATTGCATTTATTTTGTATGTTTATAACAAGCCGGTTATTATGTCGGAGCTTATTGATTTTGCCACTCAATATGCCCAGGTACAGAAAAAGCTTTTGCATGAATTTGAGATACCCTATTTTCTCCTTGATGAAACCGGGAAAATCATATGGGCTAATGAGAATTTTAAAAAAGCGATTCAAAAGGAAAAGGGATATAAAAAAGCCATTACTAATTTTTTTCCGGAATTGACAAAGGACAAGCTGCCGAAGGATACGGATACCGTAAGCTATTCCATTGTATATAATAAGAGCGATTACCGTGTGGAAATTAAAAAAATTACCATGCAGGATGCGGCTTCAAACTTGGAATTAAAAAGTAATATGGTATTTAACGGATCCCTGTTTGCGGCTTATCTGTTTGACGAAACCAGGTTAAGATATTATATGAGACAGAATGAGGAGCAAAAACCTGTGGTCAGCCTCATTTATATAGACAATTATGAGGAAGCTCTTGAGAGTGTGGATGAAGTAAGAAGATCGTTGCTCATAGCACTCATTGACCGTAAGATAAATAAGTACTTTGCAGGGATGGACAGTCTGGTCAAAAAAATTGAAAAGGATAAGTATCTGCTTGTTATAAAGAAAAAATGGCTGTCAACTTTACAAAACAGCCGTTTTGATCTGATGGAAGAAGTCAAAACCGTAAATATAGGCAATGAAATCGCCGTTACCATCAGTATCGGCATGGGTGTGGATGGTAACAGCTATACACAAAATTATGAATATGCCAGAACGGCTATTGATTTGGCTTTAGGCCGGGGAGGAGATCAGGCGGTAATTAAAACGCCGGAAAATATAACCTACTATGGCGGTAAATTAAAGCAGATCGAGAAAACCACAAGAGTAAAAGCCAGAGTAAAAGCACATGCGCTGAAAGAGCTGGTTGCCACCAAGGACAGGGTAATCGTCATGGGCCATAAGATATCCGATGTGGACAGCTTTGGGGCGGCTATCGGTATTTATAGAGCCGTAAATACATTAGGCAAGAAATGCCATATCATTATCAATGATATTACTTCTTCCATCCGGCCCTTTATAGAGGGTTTTTTAGACAACCCGGAATATGAGGAGGATTTATTTATCAATAATAATGAAGCCATAGAATTAACGGATTACAATACGGCATTAGTTGTGGTGGATGTAAATAAGCCCAGCTTTACGGAATGTGAAGAGCTCTTACGTATATGTAAGACTATCGTAGTTCTGGATCACCATAGGCAGGGCAGTGAAATGATTGATACGGCGGTATTGTCTTATATTGAGCCCTATGCATCCTCTGCCTGCGAAATGGTATCGGAAATATTGCAATATATCAGTGATGACGTGAAAATAAAAAATGAGGAAGCCGATTGCCTGTATGCCGGAATCATGATTGACACCAATAATTTTATGGCAAAAACCGGTGTCAGAACATTTGAAGCGGCAGCATTTTTAAAACGTAACGGAGCAGATATTATCAGAGTAAGAAAATTGTTTAGAAATGATATGACGGATTATAAAGCCAGGGCGGAGGCTGTTAGAAATGCTGAGGTATATAAAAATGATTTCGCCATATCCGTATGCCCGGCGGATAGCTCAGGCAGCCCTACCGTAGTGGGGGCTCAGGCGGCCAATGAGCTGCTAAATATTATTGGCATTAAGGCATCCTTTGTCTTAACGGAATTTAACAATAAAATTTATATCAGTGCCAGATCTATTGATGAGGTAAATGTGCAGCTGATCATGGAACGTTTAAAGGGCGGCGGGCACTTGAATATAGCGGGAGCCCAGCTGGTGGATTGCAGCATACAGGATGCTATAGCCATATTAAAGCAAACCATTGATAAGATGATAGAAGAAGGAGCCATATAATGAAAGTGATTTTGATTAGTGATGTAAAATCTTTAGGGAAAAAGGGAGATATCGTCAATGTCAATGACGGTTACGCCAGGAATTTCATATTACCCAAAAAGCTTGGATTAGAAGCAAATGCCAAGAATTTGAATGATTTAAAATTACAAAAAGCCCATGAACAGAAGGCGGCGGAAAATATTTATAAAGAAGCGCTGGATTTTGCCAGACAATTGGAGGAGGTTGTGGTAAAGGTCTCCATAAAGGCGGGAGAAGGAGGCAGGACCTTTGGATCCGTATCGGCAAAAGAAATCTGTAAGGCATTAAACGACCAATATCATTATGATATTGATAAAAGAAAAATGCAGCTGCCGGAACCTGTCAAAACCGCAGGAACTCATATTATCGGGGTAAAACTGCATCCAAAGGTAACGGCACAGATTAAAATTAAGGTCATGGAAGCATAAGAATTGGAAAATGTACCGGAAATGAGGAGAAGCCTTTATGGATGAAGCATTAATAAGAAAAAGTTTGCCTCATAGCAGAGAAGCGGAAGAGTCTGTAATCGGTTCCATGATTATGGATAAAGAGGCTATCCTGATTGCTTCTGAGATTATCCAATACGATGATTTTTATGAAAAACAGTTTGGGGTACTTTTTGAAGCTATGCTGGAATTATATAACGCAGGAAAACCCGTAGATTTAATTACCCTGCAGGATAAATTAAAGGAAAAAGATGTTCCTCCTGAAATTTACAGCTTAGAGTATGTCAGAGATATTGTGACGGCCGTACCCACGTCGGCAAATATAAAATATTATGCGGATATAGTCTACGAAAAGGCAGTACTCAGAAGATTAATAAAAATTACGGAAGAGATTACGAATACCTGCTATCTGGGTAAGGAGAAGCTGGAGGATATTTTAGATACAACGGAAAAAAGGGTTTTTGACCTGATACAAAAAAGAAATACGGATAATTTTGTTCCTATTAATGAGGTGGTTTTAAATGCACTGGAAAAAATTGAAAAAGCAGCCAAAATACATGGAACGGTAACAGGATTAGCTACCGGATTTGTAGATTTGGATTATAAAATGTCAGGTCTTCAGCCATCGGATCTGATCCTGGTAGCGGCAAGACCCTCCATGGGCAAAACGGCTTTTGTATTAAATATCGCCCAATACGTGGCTTTTAAAAACAAGGTTCCCGTTGTTATATTTAGTTTGGAAATGTCTAAGGAACAATTGATCAATCGTTTACTGTCATTAGAATCAAAAGTAGATTCTCAAGCCATCAGAACAGGAAATATGAGTGACAGTGACTGGGAAAAGCTAATAGAAGGTGCGGGAATCATAGGATCCAGCAATTTAATTATTGATGATACGCCCGGAATCAGTATTTCCGAAATGCGTTCCAAGTGCAGAAAGTATAAATTGGAAAATAAGGAACTGGGCCTGGTTATTATTGACTACCTGCAGTTAATGTCCGGCAGAGGGAAGTCTGATTCCAGACAACAGGAGATATCGGAAATTTCACGCTCCTTAAAGGCATTGGCCAGGGAATTAAATGTGCCTGTAATCGCTTTATCCCAGCTTTCAAGAGCTGTAGAGCAAAGACCTGACCATCGTCCCATGCTCTCTGATTTACGTGAATCCGGGGCAATTGAGCAGGATGCGGATGTGGTTATGTTTCTTTACCGGGACGATTATTATAACAAAGATTCGGAATTGAAAAACATTGCGGAAGTCATTATTGCAAAACAAAGAAACGGACCTATCGGCAGCGTTAATCTGGTTTGGCTTCCTAATTATACAAAATTTGCTAATATGGAAAAATAATAGAAAATATATCAGATTTCCTTTCAAATATCTGCTTTTTATGGAAAATATTTATTTTTATTATTGAAATATGGGAGACATATGCTATAATGGAAATAAATGTAAGGACATGCCAAGACTTGGGAGGGAAATATGAGAGAAATCAGATATATGATATCAGATGCTGCAAAAATGGTAGACGTGGAGGCACATGTTTTGCGTTATTGGGAAGATGAATTGGATTTGGAGGTTTCCCGCAACGAAATGGGCCACCGTTATTATACGGAAGAAGACGTAACGCGTTTTAAATACATAAAGGAGCTTAAGAGCCAGGGATTTCAGCTGAAAGCAATAAAAATGCTCTTAACGGAAAACGCAGATTTAAAACAACCGATGAAGGTAATAGAAGCACAGCCCCAGGTTAATGATAAAATGGAACAATTTCAAACTATTTTAGGAAACATTGTAAGTCATGCACTAAAGGAAAATAACAGTGAGCTGGGGAAAGAGGTAAGCCAGTGTGTATCTGAAAATATTCTAAAGGAAATGGATTATTTATTTCGCATGCAGGATGAAAAAGAGGAAGAACGTTTTAAAAAATTTGATGAGACCATTCGTACATACCAAAAGGCAAGACAGGAACTGGCTATGACAAAAGAAAAAAAGAAAAAGAAAATATTTCGGAAAGATAAAGGCATTCAATAATTTTTATTGAATGCCTTTCATTGGTTCATTTTTTTGGTTATCCTATAAAAGCGTTAGGTTTCGCTTTTATCATGTTTGTCCTATGGATTATTCAGCCTCAATGGCACCTGTAGGACATACACCGGCGCAAGCTCCGCAGCTTAAGCAGGTATCTGCATCAATTTCATATTTACCGTCTCCTGCACTGATTGCTCCTACGGGACATTCTGCTTCACAAGTTCCACAGCTAACACATCCGTCATTAATTACGTATGCCATATTTTTTTCCTCCTTAAAAAATGTAATCTCGCAGTAATTTCTTACTGGATATAAATATTCTATTTATTCTATATCTACTAATTTTATAATAGATAAGAAAAATATTCAAGTGAAATAATTGGGTAAAGCAGCTTTTTCATACTAAGAGATACCTTCGGACCTTTTTTTTCGAATGCCTTCCAAAATTACTTTTTTCGCTTCCACAGCTTCGGCTTTTGATAAATCAGACAAGCTCTTTAAAGGATAGTCTATGCCTAAGCCCTCATACTTAACTTTCCCCATACTATGATAGGGTAAGACGTCTAAGGCTTTCAGATTGGACAGACCGCCGATATAATAGCCCAGCCTGTATAAGTATTCCCTATTGTCTGTTATTCCGGGAACAACAACATGCCGAATCCAGACAGGTATCTTTCTTTCATCCAGATACCTGGAAAAAGCCAGTATGTGCTCATTGGACTGTTTTGTTAATTTTACATGTTCCTCAGGGTCAATATGCTTGATATCCAGTAATACCAAATCCGTAAGGGACGTAAGAGTATCAAACTTTTTCAGCAATACCTGATTATCCGGATTAAAAGTGATGCCGGAGGTATCAATACAGGTGTGTATGTCCTGCTGCTTTGCCTTCTGAAATAACTCGATTAAAAAGTCTATCTGCAGTAACGGTTCTCCGCCGGTAACCGTTATTCCGCCTCCTTTATAAAAAGGTTTGTTTTTTTGATAGGCTTTTAAAATTTCATCCGTATCCATTTGCCTGCCTTTATTTATTTCCCAGGTATCCGGATTATGACAATATAAACAACGCATGGGACAGCCCTGCAGAAAAATTACGAATCTGATACCGGGCCCGTCCACGGTACCGAAGCTCTCTAAAGAGTGCACATATCCTTTCATAATAAACAATCCCTTTCAAAAAAATTAACCGGGTTAAAACGGATGTCTTAAAAGTAAAATACTTTTAAGGCACCCGTTTTATACATGATATCCATATAGCATGAGCTTTTTTGATTGCTTATATAATAGGCCAACTTACAGGGTATCGCTAAATAGATTCATGGAAAGTACGGGAAATTACATCATCCTGCTGCTCCTTCGTTAATTTTATAAAATTAACGGCATAACCGGATACACGAATGGTTAACTGCGGATAATTCTCAGGATGTTTTTGAGCATCCAATAAGGTATCCTTATTAAAAACATTTACATTTAAATGATGTCCGCCTTTCTCAGCGTAACCATCCAACAATGAAACAAGATTATCTACCTGCGCTTCACTAATTGCTGCCATAACAAATCCTCCTATTTTTTTACTGTTATTTATCAAGCCGTTATTCATCCATTCCTTCATGAAGAGTGGGTACATGGCATGCCAGATTACCTTCGGCACAATCGCTGCATCCAAGAGTCTCCACCCTTTTTAATTCTGTCTGCCCGCCGTCCGTCTTCACATTTAAGTGTCCTACGCCCTTCTTAATGGAATCATCTAAAAAAGCGACTAAATCATCAACCATTTCTTCATTCATAATAGCACCCTATTTATTTAAATCAAGATCAACTTCGATATCACCTGTAAATACTCTGTCTTCCTTACCAAGAGCCCCGGGAATGATGGAGAAGGTATTGGAAATTCCGTCCTGTGCATCATGAAACGGAAGCTTGGCTACGGATGATAATGAAGCAACAGCACCCTGGGAATCGCGGCCATGCATGGGATTGGCACCCGGAGCAAGAGGCTCCCCCTTCTTTCTTCCGTCGGGAGTATTCCCTGTCGCCTTGCCATACACCACATTTGAGGTAATGGTCAGGATTGACATGGTAGGGAATCCTTCCCTGTAAGTATGGTGTTTCCTGATCATATTCATAAAAGAGGTAACTAAATTTTTGGCAATCTCATCTACCCTGTCGTCATCATTGCCGTATTTCGGGAAATCACCCTCCGTTTCGAAATCAACGATTACACCGGATTCGTCACGGACAGGTTTTACCTTTGCATATTTAATAGCGGATAAGGAATCGGCCACACAGGAAAGGCCGGCAATACCTGTTGCAAAGTAACGTAATACCTTTTTGTCATGCAATGCCATCTGCACTCTTTCGTAGCAATATTTATCATGCATGTAATGAATGATATTTAAGGTATTTACATAAACACCTGCCAACCATTCCATCATATCCGTAAATTTGTCCATTACATCTTCATATTCCAGTACATCTCCCGTTACCGGACGGTATTTAGGACCCACCTGCTTCCTGGTAACCTCATCCACACCGCCGTTTAAAGCATACAATAAGCATTTGGCAAGGTTGGCACGGGCACCGAAAAACTGCATTTCCTTACCGATCCTCATAGAAGATACACAGCAGGCAATTCCGTAATCATCCCCATGGGTCACCCTCATTAAATCATCATTTTCATATTGGATAGATGAGGTTTTAATAGACATTTTTGCACAATATTTTTTGAAGTTTTCCGGTAATCCGGTTGACCAGAGAACGGTTAAATTCGGTTCCGGAGATGCACCCAAATTGTCTAATGTGTGTAAATAACGGAAGCACATTTTAGATACTAAGGGACGGCCGTCGATACCGATACCTGCCAAAGATTCCGTTACCCAGACAGGATCACCGGCAAAGATGGAATTGTATTCCGGCGTACGGGCAAATTTAACCAGTCTTAGCTTCATAATGAAATGATCAATAAATTCCTGAATCTGCTCTTCGGTGAAGGTGCCGTTTTTTAAGTCTCTTTCTGCGTAGCAGTCAAGGAAAGTAGCGGTACGGCCAAGGGACATGGCTGCTCCGTTCTGCTCTTTAACGGCGGCCAGATATCCGAAATAAGTGGCCTGGATAGCTTCCTTAACGTTCGCAGCGGGTTTTGCTATGTCACAGCCGTAAATTTCACCTAATTTTTTTAATTCCCTTAAAGCCTTGATCTGCTCAGATAATTCTTCACGGTCACGAATGTTGTCGGCAGTCATAACGGAAGGTGTATTTGCTTTCTGCTCTTCCTTATCTTCCATTAAACGATCAATACCGTATAAAGCAACACGGCGATAGTCACCTATGATACGGCCGCGGCCATATGCATCGGGAAGACCTGTAATAATGTGGCTGTTTCTGCAGGCTCTCATTTCCGGCGTATAGGCATCAAAAACACCTGCGTTATGTGTTTTTCTGTGTACTGAGAAAAATTCACTCATTTCAGGGTCTACCTTGTAGCCATTATCGGCACAGGCTTTTTCTGCCATACGAATACCGCCGTAGGGCTGCATGGAACGCTTAAAGGGTTTATCTGTTTGAAAACCAACGATTGTTTCTTTTGATTTATCTAAATATCCGGGACCATGAGAGGTAATCGTAGATACGGTTTTGGTATCCATATCTAATACACCGCCGGCTTCACGTTCTTTTTTGGATAATGCAAGAACCTGGTTCCATAAGTCTATTGTGTTTTTCGTAGGTGCTGCTAAAAAGGATTCATCACCTTCATATACGGTATAATTTTTCTGGATAAAATCTCTGACATCGATTTCATGCATCCATTTTCCACCTGCGAAATCTTTCCATTCTGATCTCATATGATATGCCTCCTTATCAATGATATTTTTAGTATCTCCCTGTACAAATGAGAAATACTATGCAAAAAGTATGTTAAATTTGTGTCGATTCATATTATAGGTGAATGAGGTATCTGAGTCAATACGATTATTGTACTTTTTTGAATACAGTATACAATGTTGAAATATTTTATCAACGGGAAGCTCATTTTCGGGTGTTATCAAAAGGTATTTTACCTCTCGGAAGGTATATTTATTGTACTTTTGCAAATTTTATATAGGTAATATTGCAACAAGCCCGTATATGTATTATGATAGTGCTTATCTAATAAATAAATAAAGGAGGTCCTTAAATGAATACCATTACACCGGATATGACAATCGGCGAAATTATAAAAGTTAATCCTAATATTATTCCTATTCTTATGGAAGCCGGTATGCACTGTGTAGGCTGCCCTTCGGCACAAGGGGAAAGTCTGACGGAAGCGGCTTTTGTCCACGGCATGGATTTGGATACATTAATGGAAAAAATTAATGCTTTAGATTAGCTGTCAAAAAAACGCTTATTATTCGTCGGCAAAAAGCTTGCTTGAATAATAAGCGTTTTTATTAGCGGGTTTATTTGCTTTCGTGCGGCATATCATTACTTAATGTTTGTCAAAGACTGCAGCGCGTTTTTCAATAACAGAGGATCCATGTGCTCTTCTACGTAAGCCTTTCCGGCCGTGGAGGATTTCATGGAGTTTCCGTACTCAGAAACAATATTGCATATTTTATTAAACTCTTCCGGAGTATGACTGCCTTTTGACAGAATCAAAATATAGTTATTTTTCACAGGATCTTTAAAAAGGGAATTTTCTCCATTATAGAAAGAATTTAACACCTTCGATAATTTCATGAGTGACAGTAAATCTTCAAATACATAAAGCTTTGTAAGCTTTATCGATAAAGAGCCATCATCTCCCGACAATACATCCTTTACTTTTTCTTTCGCCTGTTTATAAGCAATTTTAGAAGACAGGGATTCATTGTTGGTATTATCAGCCGCTTTACCTTTTCCTTCATGTATTTTTCTGAATAAATCCAATATATCATCTGCGCCTTCCGCCAGGTTCTGGTAAGATTCGTCACCCGAACCTTCATTATCCCTGAGAGAGGGAGCAAATTTTGAAAAACGTGTATCTAATTCTTCAGGATCTTCAACTTTAGTGATAATTAAAACGATACAATCGGATGAAATAGGAATAGCTTCTATCATTAGTGGGATATCTTCCGCTTCAAACCCGAATTCAAAAGAAGCCTGCTGCATCATATCCCGAAACAAAGATTTTGCCTTTTCGGTTCCGTATGCCAACTCGCTGAGTTTTAATTCTCTATCCGCCAAATCAGCTTTTGTTAAAGTACAGCGTATTTGATGATCGTTTACCTTTTCAATTTTCATTCTCTCACATCCTTACTATACACTATTTACAATAGTTATTATATGATGAAATTATAGATATTCTATAGGTACAAAAAGTATATCCAATATAGTTTGTGAAGTCAATACTACGGGTGGTTACTTTCATAAAAAATTTATAAAACTTTTAAAAAGAAGAAGATAAATCATAAAAATTCATACATTTATCT
>CAMJWQ010000019.1 GCA_946409475.1 uncultured Lachnospiraceae bacterium | reverse complement strand
GCGTACTTTTATCATGGGTCGGAGTGGCAGCCTATACCCTGCAGATATTTTATGATTTTTCCGCCTATTCCGATATGGCTATTGGATTAGGCCTGATGTTTGGCTTTCATTTTGACGAAAACTTTAATTATCCGTATATATCGAAGTCCGTAACAGAATTTTGGAGAAGATGGCATATCTCATTATCTGCCTGGTTTCGTGAATATGTTTATTTTCCCCTTGGTGGTTCACGTGTTCGGAATAAGGATAAATTAGTACGGAATTTGTTTGTGGTATGGATGCTGACAGGCATTTGGCATGGTGCGGAGTGGACGTTCTTCTTATGGGGATTTTTAAATTTCCTTTTTATCCTGGTTGAAAAATTTACCGACTTTGAGAAACGGAAAATTCCCGGCTGGATAAAGCACATTTATCTTTTATGGGTTATTATGACGGGATGGATGCTGTTCCGTGCCAACACGCTTTCACAGGCGGTCGTATATTTGAAAAACATGTATGGACTTTCCTCTAATGGATTTTACAGCAGCACGGCAATTATGTTCATAAGGGAATACTGGATCTATTGGATTCTTGGCATACTGTTTTGTACTCCCTTTGCAAAAAGGACAGAGAAAATTTTTGTTGACGGGCAATGGAAAGCAGCCGGTTTTATTGGCAATATGTTATATCCCATTGTACTGCTCGTGCTGTTCGTCATTAGCTTTTCCAGCTTAGTACAAGGGAGCTATAATCCTTTTATTTATTTTAATTTTTAGGAGGCCGGAAAATGAAAAGGCATTTTGTAAAAAAATATATTTTTACAATATTATTCCTGATGATTCTTTTCTCTTATGCAGGAGCGAATATGCTAACGGAACTTCCTGTCATATCTGATGAGCTTCCGGCAGACAGCTTAACCTTTACGAATATGGCAGGTAAAATTGCAAATATGGAAAGTATCATTGATGAAAATATTTACCGTAAATACACATTTATTGAACTGTATGGCTTTGTGCAGAATATTTTGGGAAAAAATGAAGAAAATAACTTTACGGTTGTCAGGGCAAAGGACGGAGGTCTTAACAGCGGTAATTTTTATAACAATAGCTTATATCTTGATGAAGATCTCCGTGCCATAAAAAGGATCCATGAAATTGCACAAAGGAACGAAGCTCAGATGCTGGTACTACTGGCCCCCGATAAATATATAGAAGGCAAAACGGAATTTGCAGACGGAATTCCCTTTGCAGATTTTAATGCCATATTAGATGAAGTGAAAGAGGAAATGATTAACAGTGATATTTTTTGTATTGATACAAGAGATTATTTAACGGGAGCAGATAGTACGGCAGGTCCGTATTTTTATAAAACAGATCATCATTGGACATCCAGAACAGCATTTTTGATATTTCAGGTTCTAGTAGAACAAATGGAAAAAAAGTATGGGATAATTCTGGATGAGGACAGAGCTTACTGCAATCTGGATAATTATAACGTTTTCCATTACAGCGGCTGTTTTTTAGGCTCCTTTGGACGGAAAGCAGGCGTAAACTACAGCGGATTGGATGATTTTGACTTAATATACCCTAAATTTGAAACAAAGTTCAAACACACATACAGGGCAACACCGGAGAGTGATTTTATTACTATGGAAGGAGCCGCACTTGACAGTCTTCTCGATATTTATAATTTAAATAATACGGATAGTATTTACAGTAATGATAAATATAGTGTTTATCTGGATTCTGTCAACGAACAGGACTATATTACGAATCAATTAAATAAGGATGGCCCCCGGATTCTGGTAATCCGTGATTCTTTTATGTCTCCGGTTGCAACTTATTTGGCTAATGTCTGCAGTCAATTGGACATGGTCTGGTCAATGAGCTATAATGGTGATTTAGAACAGCTGGCAGCGGATAACCGCTATGACTACATCATTGTTGAAACAGGTTCCACTAATTTCAACGATGAAGCTTTATTTAAATGTGTTAAAACGAAATAATTTCTGTATTTGTTATCTTATGATAGAAAAAAACAAATGGTGCACCAGGAGAGCTGTCATGGAAATAAGGAAGGGAAAAATAAATTTTATATATTACATTTTATGCCTGTGCTCCGCATTTTTTTTGACCGCTTGTGAAGAAAATACGGATTTGACGGTACCGGAAAAGGAGGAGCCGTTACAGCAGGAAGCGGAAATGACCCGGGAAGAAAAGGATGCATTGATTGCAAAAGAGGTACAGGATGCTTTTCCCGGTATTATATGCTGGGGGGATTCTCTGACCTTTGGGTATGGTGCTGATGAGACCAGCTATCCCCAAACCTTGGAGCATCTTATACGGGAGAATATATATGAGAATATTCCGGTTATCAATATGGGTGCCTGTGGAGAAGACAGCATTACCATTGCCGGACGTTCGGGAGGTATTCCTTATGTGATTTCACAGAATTTTACCATTCCCCAGGATAATTCGGCCGTACAGATTTGTTTTACATCGGAAACAGGCGCAGAAGTTTTTCCTTCCATTTATACGGATGTGGGAATTAATGATTGCAGCATCGCCGGCGTGGAGGGTACGATTACCGTAACTAAAGCAGGTGATACTATCGATGCCTACTATTTTACTCGAAAATCGGCCGGAAATGCGGTAAATGTAACAGCCGGAGAAAAAATCCTTACAAGTGCCATGCAGCAATACCGGGATTATATCTCCATTGTATTTGTCGGGACTAATGGAGGTTTTCGTGATTACCAGGATTTAATTAACCAGCAGAATGCCATTATTGCATCCAGGACAGCAAATACCGATAAATTTTTAGTTGTCGGAATTACCTATGGTACAGATTCGGATATGACGTATTATGATACGGCAATGTATCAGGAATATGGGGATAACTATTTAAATTTACGTGATTATTTATCCTCTTACGGCGTATATGAGGCGGGAATAACGCCAACGGAAAATGATTATAACAGTATGCTGTATGGAATGGTACCGGCTGGTCTCCTGTCAGATAATGTACATTTTAATGATGCCGGATATGAGGTTACAGGAAGTATTATTTATGAAAAAATGCTGGAATTAGGCTATTTTGATCCGGTCATGGAAATCGTTCACCAGTTTGATGAACAAACCGGGGAGCCGGCTTCTGATAATGAAACAAATACTGCGGCATTCTCCTTTGCCCAAAAACTCAGTTCCGGAATCAACATAGGAAATGCATTGGATTCTTATGGAATTACAGGCGGGGCAGCGGATATCACCTCCTATGAGACGCAATGGGGAAATCCGGTCATTACCGCAGACTTAATGAAGTTCATACATGAGGGCGGCTTTAATTCGGTAAGGCTTCCGATTACGTGGGAGGAGCATCTTGATTCCGATGGAAACGTGGATGAGGCCTGGCTATTACATGTTAAGTCAATCGTGGACTATGCCGTCAATGAGGGGCTATATGTGATTATAAATGTTCACCATGATAAATGGTTTGTTCCTGATTATGAAAATTTATATTCGGCATTGTATAAGACGGATAAAATTTGGGGGCAGATCGCGGAATACTTTCAAGCTTATGATGAGCATCTTATTTTTGAGGGCTTTAATGAACCCAGGCTGACCGGTACGCAGGAAGAATGGGGAAACGGTACACAGGAAGCCTATTATGTAATCAACAAAATGATGCGGCATTTTGTTGATGCAGTGAGAGAAAGCGGCGGAAAGAATGCGGAAAGGTATTTGCTGGTCACGCCCTACTGTTCCAATTATACCCCCGAGGCGCTGAAGGGACTGGAGTTACCTGATGATTCCCACTTGTTGTTATCCGTCCATACCTATATACCATATGAATTTGCACTGAATGAAAACGGAACCAATGAATGGAATGCCGGTGTTCGGGAAGATACGGATTCCATTGATCTCATGTTTAAAAACCTTAAGCAATACAGCAGCGAAAATTCCATTCCCATTGTATTGACTGAATTTGGTGCTTTGTATAAAAATAATGAACCGGCAAGGGAAAATTGGACAGAATATTTCATGTCCAAGGCCAGAGCTGCGGAAATCTCCTGCATTTGGTGGGATAATTACTATGGAGGTGATGGGAGCAGCACATTTGGCATTATGAATCGCTATACTAATGAGTGGACTTTTCCTGATATTGTTAAAATACTAACAAAGACGTCCTCCTATCCTTTTACGGAGCCGGCCGATACGCCGCTCACAATATATTTTTGTCCTAAAATAAATAGGATCAACACGGGTAATAAAGTCAGAATGATATCCGCACTGACCAGATTCCACGAATTTTCAAAAACACCGAAAAAATTATAAACTGCTAAAGTCATGGGCCACTTTTTTGAATTATTCAGATAATAAAGGGGCATCATGAAATCGTTCCATACCGTCATGAAATTTAACACGAACAGCGTAGACAGAATCGGTTTAAAAAGAGGTAATATCACCCTTCTAAAAAGCTGAAAGGAATTGCACCCGTCAATGACAGCCGCTTCGTCAATTTCTCTTGGTATGGTATCGACAAACCCATAGGACAGAAATAAGCTTAAGGGTATATTTGTTGCCGCATAAATCAGTATTATTCCCAGTCTGGTATTCATTAACTGCAAAAGCTGCATCACTTTCATAAGCGCTACCGTATTAATAGGCATGGCAATACCGGAAATTATAAAAAAATATAAAAAACGGTTAACTCCTCTTCTGTTTCTTCCAATTACAAAAGCAGCTGCAGATACCACCGTTACTATAATACTGACACTGCAGACCGCATACAAAAATCCGTTTAGAAAGGAAGTAACTAATTTTCCCTGTTCAATTACTGTTTTATAATTTTCAACCATCCAAACCTTGGGCAGGGTAAGGGACATGGAGTTTGCCTCTCCCGAAGATTTAAAGGAATTTATAATCAAGACAAAAAGCGGAGTTAAAATAAGGATACTCATAATAACAGAAATACAATTTGCAAAAAAATGTTTGATTTTTTTCTTCGTTCCATACATTATGTCTCCATCTCCTTATGATCCATCGACCGTAATATAAAATAAAGCAATGCCAGTATAAAAAAGAATAATATACTGGATAATGTGGTTCCCATTGCCAGATTTCCCTTTGAGAATTCCTTATAAACCGCCGTATTAATAACTCCCGTAGCATTTCCCGGCCCTCCGTTTGTCAGAGAATAAATCATATCAAATACACGCAGTCCATATGTAACGTTCAGGATAATAACATTAATAATAACGGGCTTTAATAAAGGAATGGTAATACTTTTTGTCTTTTGCCAGAAGCTTGCTCCGTCTATATCCGCCGCTTCATAATATGCGGAAGATATGGATACTAATCCGGCGATAATAACTACCATGATATACCCCATGCCTTTCCATACGTCAACGGTGATAACGCTGGGAAACACTAGCTTTAAGTCCGTCAGCCAGTTTAATGCCAACCGCTCAAGTCCGATGCTTTTCAAAAAGTTATTGACAAAACCGGTGGTTGGATGAAGCATACTTCTAAAGACCAGACCTACTACGAGATAGGACATTACCTGTGGTGAGAATATAACCATGCGGTGAAAATTTTTAAATTTTATAAATTTCTGCGTCAGCAATAGTGCAATACAAAATCCTGCCACTGTTTTTAGTATGGTAGTTGCTATGGTGAAAAGCAATGTATTCCCAATAAAGCTCATGTACTCCGAATGACCGGAAAATACACTGATATAGTTTTTTAGCCCCACAAAGTTAATTTCTCTGCTGAAATTATTCCAGTCGGTAAAGGAGTATAATATACCTAAAACCCCCGGTATAAAGCAAAGAAGAGAGTAAATAAATACTGCCCCTCCTGTAAAATACCAAGGATATATTTTGTTTCTGTCCATTTTTCCCTCCATTTTTCTGTCATAAAACCAATCAGGGTGCCACCTGCTTTTGTTACTTAAAAATTTCTGTCATTACCTGTAAACACAGGAGAAAGGGGATTTCTGCCCCTTCCCCTGTGTATCTGCTTACTCCGCCCAGCTTTCATCCTTTTGCAATACTGCCTGTTCATTTCTTCTGTCCATAAATGCTTTTAACACATCCTCCGGTGTCATCGCCCCGGCATACATGGACTCCAAATCCTTTCCTACATCCATCCATTGATAATCCACATAATTAACGGCAACCTGTACTACGGTGGCTTTATCATGGGCATCAATATAAGCAGAATCTTCTTCGGAATATCTTCCCGGAATTTCCGGCCAGCAAACCTCCGACAATCCCGGCTGTCCGTCCAGACGTGCCTGTAAATTCTCGGGTCTTGCTAAAAATTCAAAAAACTCTTTTGCCTCCTCTACATATTTACTGTTTTTATTAATGAAATAAGCATTACTTGCCGGGTTTACACCAATTACCTGATTATCTCCCCACGGCATCACAAAGATTCCCAGCTTACCTGCATCAAAATCAGGGAAATCGGCCACTACTTCATTTCTCCATGCGGCCTCTGCAATGAACATAGCAGCTTTTTCACTTGCTATTGCTTCTTTTGCGTTTTCTACGGCATTACTCAAATAATCATCTCCGAAATAACCGAGCTCCGCACATTCCTGCAGCTGCTCAATAATCGTCAGTAAATCGGGAACCTGGTCGAAGTCCATTTCATTTTTATTTAATTTATTATAAAGCTCCGTATCCTTACTTAAATATAAGCCTCCCGTCTCAAAGAGCGGCAATACCTGGTGCCAGCCATTCGTAGTTGCTTCATAAACCGGTGTATAACCGAGATCTTTGATTTTCCGGCATACATTTTTAAATTCTTCATAGGTAGCCGGCACCTCAACTCCGGCTTCTTCAAAAATTTCTTTATTATAGATATAGAAATACATCTTCTTACCGGGAAATGTAATACCATATACATCATCATCGATGGAAATGGCCGGCAGCACATTTTCATCAATTCTGGATACCCATTCTTCATCCGTAAGGGGTACACAATATTCATCCATCTGCATGCTGGAAGCCAGGTTAATAGGCGTATCCGCACAAAAGATGTCCGGTGCCTCCCCGGAATCCAATTTTACTTTTATCAAATCACGCCACTGGGCATCCGGAGAAATCTGAAAATCAATGACAACACCTGTTTCCTCTTCAAACTTTTTAGCCAGATCCTGGACCACCTCAGAAGTCGGAAGACCTGACTGATGGCTTCCGAAGGTTAATGTAATTTTCTCACCGCCTGCCTCTTTTTCCGCCGCGGCTTCACCCGTGCTTTCACCGGTACCTTCCTCCGTACTTTCCACTGTCTTCGTACTGCTTTCTGCGCTTTCCTGATTGGTGCCGCATCCGGCAAGCATGCCGGTTACCAATGCTGCCGTTACCAATACTCCCCATATTTTCCTGTTACTCTTCATTGACATACCTTCCTCCCTTTTTACCATATGGCAGATGCATGCTCCGGCTATCCGCCATGTACTTGACTTTAATTACCCCCTTATGATAACATGCCCATATTTTGTATAAAATGGATATTTTTGAACTTCTTTTTGCATTTTTTTGAACAACATTATATAATCATTTTTAAGGGGATGAGGCTATGGGGAAAAAACGTTATTCACAACAGGTATATCTGTTTATTTTTTATGGCGGTTTTATACTGCTGCTTCTTTTGCTCTTTTTTAGCTTTTTTTATTTGTTTTATCGGAATAAAATCACCACGGATGCGCAAAAGCATATTGAAAACCTTTGTACCTCCGTCAATACCTCCATCTTAGCTGAGCTTGATAATATGTCCACCATCTCCATGAATATCACTTATTCCAATGTGATAAGAAGTAATTTCAAGGATTTTTCTTCTGCCTACGGCCAAAATTCCATGACTACAATAGATCTGTCTTCTTCCAGACAGCAGGCTATTGCTATTTATGATGCCATCACTTCCATCATTGGCCCTTTTCAAAGTGCTTCTGAGGTAAATCTATATACTATGTCCGGTGAATGTGTGGAATCCGGCTTTTTTCAGCGTGTAACCCATATTGAACTGGAAAATCTGGATTGGTATCGGAAAACGAAAGCACTGAATGGCTCCAAATATCTCAGCCGGCCGTTTCATATATCTTATATTCCCGGAGAGGGTGCGAACCATGAAAGCCAGATGTTCCTTTCGCTGACCAGACAAATCTTTAACAGTGCCGGTGAACCGGATGGTTTTATTGAGGTAATACAGGACTGCGGCCGCATCTTTTCCCTGGTAACAAAGCTGGAGCAAAGCAACTCCTCCACCTCCTTCTATATTTATAACAGCCAAAATGAATTAGTGTATCCGTATCAGTCACAGGATGAACCGGAAGATGCTTATCTAACCTATATAAGAAGCCATGACCTGAAATCCTTACAAACTAAAATAATCACCTTAAAAAATGGCAGCGACGTTCTCTATATCTATGACGCCATTTCAAACTATGATTGGACCATTGTTGCTATGGAGCCTCAGGCCTCTGTAAATGCATCCCTCCACACTTTTCGAAATATCTTCTTTGCCATTGCCATTGCCAGTATATTTCTTACCTCCGCTTTATGCTTCATTATTTCTAAAAAACTGACTTATCCATTAAGCAAGTTAACCAGGGCCACCGGAAAGCTAACCATTAACCGTGTTCTTGACGAAAGCAAAAGCATATTGACCTCAGCCGACAGCAGTATTGCTGAAATTGCACAATTATGCGATTCCTTTCGGAAAATGTATGAAAGACTGCGAATATCCACCCAGGAGGTTTTACTTTCTCATTCTGAGGAAACACGTGCAAAATTGCAGGCAACCCAGTCGTTGGTCAACCCGCATTTTCTTTATAACAGCTTAACCCATATCAGCATTATGGCAGAAGAAAATATGAATGATGAAATAGTCTTTTTGTGTGATTCACTGTGTGATTATTTCCGTTATATTTCTAACTCCTCCGTTATGTTAGTTCCTATTTCGGAGGAAATTGTTCATACGGAAAAATACATAGATTGTATGAAAATACGTTTTGATAATGAATTTATCTATCATTGCGATATAGCGGAGGAAATAAAAGATACACTGATTCCCAAATTGATATTGCAGCCAATTGTGGAAAACGCTTTTAAATATGCTTTTCAAAAACCTGCCCCCTGGGAATTGTCCATTACGGCTTCCGGAAAAGAGGATACATGGCTGATTTCCATTACCGATAATGGAGGTCTTATGACCGATGAGAAAAAGAAAGAACTATTAGACAGTTTTCTAAATGTCAATAAAAAGGAAGAATTTAACTCGTTAAAGATCGGAGGAATGGGATTAAAGAACATTTATCTTCGAATGCGGCTTATCTATGGAGACAGCGCTGTCTTTCAAATTGATAACTCCGTATCTTCGAAAACCAGCTTCCTATTAGGCGGTCCCATCCATCAAGGTAAGGAGGTATCCTATGAGCATAGTACAGAATTACAAATATATGGTAGTGGAAGATGAGCCTTTAATCAGAGAAAATATCATTAAGAAAATTGAATCCCTTAAGCTTCCCTTAACCTTATGTGCACAAGTAAATGACGGCGTCTCGGCAATCCGTTCCATTCCTTTGCTGCTTCCCCAGCTCATCATAACGGATATCCGGATGCCGCAATGTGACGGCCTGGAGCTGGCTCGTTTCATTACTGAAAATTATCCAAGTATAAAAACGGTAATTTTAAGCGGGTACGGTGAATTTTCCTATGCACAGGAAGCTATGCGCTATCATGTATGTGATTATCTGTTAAAGCCCTTAAAAACCGATGCCCTGCAGGAAACTCTTCAGCGCGTCTTGCTTTCATTAGATTCTCAAAACCGGCAGCTGAGCTCCCTGCATTTTAATGCTTATGATATGACGTCTGAAAAAATATGCAGGCTTATGCTGGATTATTTTCAGCAGCACTACAAAAATGATATTTCCATGAGCGCTCTTGCAGAAACCCTGGGCTTTTCCATGGAGTACCTGGCACGCATTTTTAAAAAAGAAGCAGGATTATCTCCATCCAAGTATTTGACTAATTTACGGATTAATGAGGCTAAGCTCCTGCTTCTCTCCCATCCTTCCCTGGAGGTAGGCCATATCGGAGAATTGGTAGGCTATAAGGATGCCTTTTATTTTAGCCGGGTTTTTAAAATCCATATGAAAATGACGCCAAGTGAGTACAGGAATCTGCATCAAAAAAGGAACCATCCCCCTCTTTAACCTACGGTTAATTTTATTTCCTATTATTTAAATACTGCTCAATTGTAAACTTAGAGTTGTTCTGTTAAAGTTAACTCAATGAAAGCTTTCATAATTACAATTTAGGAGATGATGAGATGCCAATGAATTTGGTTATTCGAGAAAAAAGAAAGGAAATCGGCTTAACGCAGGAGCAGATTGCGGAATATCTCGGTGTGACCGCACCGGCTGTTAACAAATGGGAAAAAGGAGCTACTTATCCTGATATTTCCCTGCTTCCTCCGCTGGCCCGGTTACTTAAAGTTGATTTGAACACATTGCTTTGCTTTCGCGAAGAAATTTCGGATCAGGAAATCAATCAATTTATGAAAGAAATAGCAGATACCATCCATAACAGTGGTTTTGAGAGCGGATTTACTCTGGGTATGGAGAAGGTACGTGAATATCCTAATTGCGGTAAGCTGATTCATTATATTGCTATGACATTGAGCGGTACTTTGTTTATGTCCGGGACAAGCGGCGAAATAAAGAAAAAGCATGAAGAAGAAATCACCGGCTTGTATGAACAGGCTGCAAAAAGTGATGATGACAGAGTACGCGATAGCTCCATCTATATGCTGGCTTCTCAATACATGAACCGTACAGAGTTTGACAAGGCTCAGGAAATGATTGATTTATTACCAGAAAAAAATACGGCAGATAAAAAAAAGCTTCAGGCTTATCTATACATAAGGCAAAAAAAGCTGGCTGAAGCTGCACAAATACTGGAGCGTAAATTATTAACGGGCGTCAATGAACTCCAACTGTTGTTATATAATTTAATTGAAGTGGCCATCGGTGAAGATAACGTTAAGGAAGCAGCCCATCTGGCGGAGATTTCCCAAAAGATTACAAAGCTTTTTGAATTATGGGACTTTAACACCTTTGTAGCCCCCCTCGAGGTGGCAATTGCCAAGAAGGATGTACAAGATAGTATTTCATTATTAAAATCAGCCTTTGAAGCGGTGCTTATACCTTGGGATTCTTACAGCTCCTCTCTGTTTCACCATATGTATCATCCTGTGGATAAAAATATGGATAAAAAAATAAAGCAAATGAATATCGGCTCAAAAATGCTGTCGGCATTGCTTTCCGATTTAGAAACCAACCCTAAATATGCATTTCTACATGAGAATGAAGAATTTCAGCAGTTAATCAAGCAGTATCGTGCCAAATGCAAATGTTAATTCAGCAACTGTTTTCATATTTTACGAAAATGTCCTGTACTAATCAGATACTATAACCATTTAAAACTTTCGCAATAGATCCGTTCCGTCATCCTCTGCTTTATCTATCTTTCGGATGATAACATCATAGGAATAGGTTTCATTGATGTTATCATCCGAAATCTTAATACTTATCCTATCATTAATTTTGTGATGTAATAAAGCCTTGCCAAGGGGGGAATCTATGCTAATCATCCCTTTCAAGGAGTTCGCTCTTACGGTGGTCACAATCTTATAGGTCTCTTCCATATCATCCGCCGGCAAAAAGACTGTCACCACATTATTAAGACCCACTTCATCATCTTTAGATTCTTCGGAAATAATATTTGCTGTTTTTATCATTTTTTCCAGATATCTTATCCTGCTCTCATTTTGATTTTTAAATTGTTTCGCTGCTTTATATTCAAAATTCTCGCTCAGATCACCATGAGCTCTGGCCTCCTGTACATCCTGAATCGCCTTTTTTCTGATTACCAGCTTTCGATGTTCAATCTCTTCCTGCATTCGTTTGATATCTTTTTCCGTTATTTTATCATACATGATTTCCTCCTGCTATTTGTGCTATATTTCCGGCTAACCGTTTACACCACCTGATCCGGTCCAAACCTGTTTGATTAAAAACAGCTTTCAGACTTTCACCCAAATCTTAAGCCCCGGAAAAAGTCTACTCATAAATACCATAAGCTTTCGTAACGTCCTGAATGAAGATAATACCATTCCCAGGCTTATCAATTTCCAATTTTTCCTGTATGGAGGTCACAATGGCTTCCGTGACATCTCCCCCGGACAGAATCATAACCATCTCTTTTTCAGGTTCTATGTCCATATGAAATAGCTTACTTGTTTCATTTATTCCCGAACCTCTTGCATTGATTATCGTCCCCCCCTTTGAACCGGCTGCATTTGCCGCATCAATCACTTCCTCCGCTTTCCCTCTGTTCACTATGGTAATGATCACTTGATACATTGGTTTATTTACACCTCTTCCTTCTTCCATCTCTTCACGCTTATAACACCTGGACCCTACAATGCCACATGCGCTTGTGGTAAAAACAATACCGTGATTTGGTTTTTCAAACTTAAATTCCCTGTTTAATATATCCAACGCATAGTCCACTGTCGTTTTATCAGCTCCCAGCAGGACAATTTCCCTGCTCTCGTCATATAAGGACAGGAAATTCAAAAAAGAATTCTTAACAGTTCCTTTTCCCAATAAAATGGTTCCCCCGCGAATGCCATATTTTTTCGCCGCATGCAAAACCTTGCTGCCCATTCCGTAATTAACAACTACATAAATTAATTCGAATACAGGTATACCCATATTAGTATTCATCCCTCTTTTTCTCTCCTTTTGTTCCTGCCTTTATTCCAAATAGGAAACCTAACATTTCTAAAGTGATAATCGGCGTCATAGCTACCATCGCAATCATTCCGAAGCCATCAACCATAAGATCTGCTCCTTCAAAGGCATCTGCGGCTCCCTGTATAAATGCCAAAATAAAGGTTGCCGTCATAGGTCCTGTTGCTACACCGCCGGCATCAAAAGCAATTCCCACAAATAGCTTCGGGATAAAGAAGGTCATTAATAAGCAGATAAAATATCCCGGCAGCAGGTAATGCCATAACTGTATCTCCGGTATTAAAACCCGGATCACCGATAACATAATAGCGAAGCCAACTCCAATTGCCAATGAGACCAGTACCGCTTTCCTCTTTACATATCCACTCGTTACCTCTTCAATCTGGTGCGTTAATACGTAAACAGCCGGTTCTGCTAAAATGGTAACGACCCCTAAAATGAATCCTATTATAATGATATATGCCTTATTGTCCAATAAAGCCAAATTATTTCCTATGCTTGTTCCCACATCCATAAACCCGGCATTTACTCCTATAAGAAATATAAATAATCCTATAAAGGTAAAAATAAAACCCGTGAGTATTTTTCGAAGCTGTTTTTTCTTTAATTTGAAAGAAATTCTTTGCAGAACTAATAGTATCAGCAGTAAAGGCAGCATGGATATAAAGCTTTCTTTTAAATAATCCGGAATATGTTCTATAAAGGGACTTATCATAGAGCTTGTATCGGAAACCTTGGAATCAAGTCCGGCGGAAAATTCGTTCGTTTTTGTAAGTATATTTAAAACCATTACCGAGATGACAGCTCCCGTAGATGCAATGGCAACTAATCCAAAGCTGTCCTTTTCAGATGCCTTACTGTCCTTTTTTAACTTTGAAATACCCAGAGAAAGTGACAGAATAAAGGGTACTGCCAGAATCCCTGTTGTCGAGCCGGAAGCGTCAAAGGATATTGCTAAGAATTCCCGCGAAGTGAATACCGATAACCCCAAAATAAGTAAATACAGAGCAATCAGGATTTTATACAGAGGAATATTGTAAAAGATTCTTACAAATCCCAGAGCCAGCATAATTGCTAAACCAATTGATACCACAATAAGAATACTAATCCCGGATATTTCTCCCGATGTAACTAAATCGACCTGGTTTGCAAGAACCATTAACCCCGGTTCCGCAATGGATATAAAAAACCCGAGTATTAATCCCGCGATTAGCACAATCCATAACCTGTTGGTTTTAGCCAGTGATGCTCCTGTCAGACTTCCAAGGGGCGTGATTCCAATATCGACTCCCAACAGAAAAATAGTCAAGCCCAATACCACAAACAAAGAACCAATAAGAAATCTGATGATTAATATCCTGTCAAAGGGTGTTATGGTAAAATTAAGTATCAATACCAATACCGTAATCGGAAGAACCGAAAACAATACCTCTTTCAATTTTGAAACAACCACATTCAAATACCATCTATCCTTTCTATATGCCGCTTATACCATTTTTAACGTAAGTTTTCCTCTTATCCTTTGAGATTCTTGCTCACGGTAGCTCCCTCAGCCGGTTTCGTATCAATAACCATCTGCTGCACCCCTGAAATACTCTCGTCCTGAATACGCCGAACCAATAAATCTACTGCGGTTATAGACATCCGGCCTTTATAAGAACTCACCGATGTCAGCTTAAAAGGCAGGGGCAGCCGTGACTGTATATGATCGAATCCAATCAAAGAGCAGTCTTCCGGTAACCTTACATCCTGCTGCCTGAGGCAATCCCAGACTTCCCAGGCAAGAAAGTCACTAAAAGCAAAAACCGCAGTAAATGGCACGTTTTGCATCACTTCCTGACAGGATAATTTTTCATTTTCCCTGGCCGTTATGAGACTTCATGAATTAAGCTCTCATCTATGGGCAATCCCGCTTCCTCAAAGGCTCTTCTATAACCATCCAAACGTTCCCTTGCACTGGAAATATAAAAGGGCCATGCAGCATCAAAATTTTACGGTCGCATGCCCCTCTATCTCTTTCATCATTATCGAAGAGGGTTCGATACATTTCCCAAAATAACTGCTATGGTATTTGTATAGCCTACCCGTAACGACAAAGCCAGTGCATTCCTGACATGTCCCATTTCCCTGGCAATCTCACTGATTTTATTTCTCGTTTCCGGGGCAATATCATCTTTTCCCCGCAAGGCTCTCGAAACAGTATGCACACTATAGCCGGTTCTAATTGCTATATCCATATCGTTTTGATCCGGATTTACATTAACGATAAACTAAACACTAACCTGATTATAGCAAGTTTTTTTTTCATTGTCTATATACCTGTTTGTTTGTTTCTGTTACCGCTTCCACGATCAAGGGCATCGGTTTTACTGCTGTCACAGACAAGGACAGGGCTTCATTCCCTGAAAGGGGCAGCATATCTCTATAAAAAAGAATAGGCTCCTCTTCTCATGACATAAATTCTGTCATTCATTCCTATAAGCTCCGGAAGCTCCGAAGAAATCATCAAAATGGCCACTCCCTGCTTTGCCAGATTATCAATAATCTGACAGATCCTGCCGCCGTAATACTTTCTTGCCCCAAATGTGCTTTTGGCAAGCTCCGAAATTTAATTGTAAGAGTTTGGGGCTGGAGCGGTCATTTTGTGGAACTAGATAAAGAATACCAGGATCATATCATCCAGAGAATGGAACTGGCTTTGTAGTCTTATTGTAGTCTTATTTAAGAAGTCACAGATAAACACCGTGTAGGTACATATGAAATATCAGGCACCGCACTCATATAAAAGGGAGCTGCACTTGAACCGCAGCTCCCTTCATATTTTTATCCGTTAGCGTTATACTATACCATTATTCATTTTTCGTCTTTTCAAAAAGCGTAAAATAGTAATCAGCACCAAAAGTGCGATACCGATACCACACCCGATATTGACTCCCAGCTTTACTTTTTCCGTAAACAGCATTTTATTCTTAAACACACTTCCAGGCATTGCTCCATCCATTGCCTTGGAATTAGCAATGGTATACAGAAGTCGATGCATTGCTTCTCTACCGTAATGATAGGTGGCAGCATCATTTTTATCATAGTTAAAACGGGCAGAATCACTTAGGGAAGTCAGCTTTATATCTGCACCTGCTTCAATCATTTGGTAACAGTCCATAAAAAGGCTTGTATTGGCATTGTCCGTTATAATCAATCCGTTAAATGCCCATTCCTTTCGGAGGATTCCCGTAATTAACGGATAAGAACCTCCTGTCCAGGTATAGCCCATCCGGTTGAAGGCTGTCATAACGGCCTGGCAGGCAGGGATTTCCCGGGTTTCATTTTCATATGTACCATCTTCCTTCTCAGCCAGATAGTTCAGCTCTATGTTTCCCACTTTCATGCAGATTTCGAATGGCAGGAGATAGATTTCCCGTGCCGACTGCTCATTGAACCAGGTCGCCAGACCAAACTGGCCGTCTCTGTCTCCTCTGTGATTTTCCTGGTCGTTAAATGCAAAATGCTTGATATAAGTATACATTCCTTTTGAAGCCGCTCCATAAACTTCCAAAGAAGCAACCGTTCCGGATAAGAATCCGTCTTCCGAATAATATTCCCCATTTCTTCCTGAGAAGGGAGTACGGTGAATATTCATGGCTGGCGCATACCATCCATCCGCTCCGCCTAATACCGCTTCATTGCCAATCATAGTACCATATTCCAAGGCCAGTTCCTGATTCCAGGTCTGTGCCAGGGTCATCATATTAGGAAACATTTTTCCTGTCCCGCCGTAAATCAAACCGGCTGCCGTATCGGCATCTTTACAGAATGGCATATTCACGGAATCGATAAATTCAATTCCATAACCGGAAATTCCAATGGTGTTATAATAATCATCCGGTGTCAGCTGGTCAAGCAAATCCTCCCAAAGAGGATCATCAAAGCTAAGACCCCGCATTTCAATTACCGTCAAATTATTTTTTTGGTTATAGACGATTTCATCCTGAAGGCTTTCCGGATCTATGGGAGTCAGGGAATCAAAAGAATCCAGCTGTGCAAGTCCTTCACTGTCAATTGTCTTAAAATAGGTATAAGAAGCCGGATTGCCCTCCGCATCCGTACCGTTTATCTCATTTCCCCATGTGCTTATTACCGGACCTGCCTCTCCGTCATGTTCCGGCCATGTTCCCTGCCAGTCGCTTCTTGAAAGATAAGTAATGTCGCCGGCTGCGGCGTCCAGCTGATTGGTAATCTCCTCTCCGCTATAAGAATCAACAGAATAGGTTTCCGTATCCGTTTCCGTAATATCCGGTACATAGGTTGCTACGAGATTTCCCTTTCCGTCATAGGTCATACCGTCTGCCATGGTTTTCCCTTTTGCCGAAAGTATGTTGTTAATCGCATCATGCGCATTTTTTCCCGCGGTAATGTAATATTCACCGGCATCCAATATATAAGTTTTTGCATTGGTATAATCATATGCTTTTAGCTGCTCTTTATCAAAAGTGACCGCCACTGTCTCTGTTTCTCCCGGCTGCAATTCCTCTGTCTTTCCATAACCGACCAGCTGCACGGAAGCTTTCTCCACATCATTTTCCATATCATATTCTGTGTATGGACTTTGTATATAGATTTCCACCACATCTTTTCCCGATTTATCTCCGGTATTGGTTACATCCACCGTCACCGTACAGGCAGAATCATTCCAGTTTACCTGCTGGTTGCTCCATTCAAACGTAGTATAGGACAAGCCATAACCAAATGGATAACATACTTCCGAAGCATAATCATATTCCCCCGCATTTCCCTGCCCTAACACTACATCCTCATAACGGGTTTCATAGTATTTGTATCCTACGTAGATTCCTTCCTTATAACTGACATAATTGTATTTTGTTGCCGTTCCGTCTTCCATATAATATGTGTAGTCGCCAATATTCTGAGCTGCCGGTGAGGCCAGCGCGTCCGACGCAAAAGTATCTACCGTCCTTCCCGACGGATTAATGGTTCCCGTAAGAATACCGGGAAGCGCTGCAAGTCCGTCCGGCGCATAGATAACCGACCTGATGTTAGGGAAATCATTCAGCCAGTCCAGCTCTAATGCCGCATTCGAATTAACTACAAGAAGAACCTGATTAAAATTATCATTTAAGTATGAAAGAATTTCCAATTCCGTACTGTCAGGCTCCAGATAGCTTTTTTCCCGGTCTTCCGGATTATCTGCATGATTGTACATGGAACGCGGCATATCACGCCCTTCACCGGCCACACGTTTCAGAAAATAGACCGGCGTGGTCCCCTTCAGGCTTTCCATAACCTCCCCGTTTCCCTTTAAAACAGATAACGGGCATTCATTGATACTAAAATCCTCACTGTCTCCATAACTGATGGAGCCTGTTCCCAATCCATAATCCGAACCGTCCCCGCTGGAATAGAACTGCCATAGTGTACTGTTTATCTTAACAGATTCGCTGTCAAACACATCCTTTAAGCTGCTGCCGCCACCCAAAAGCCCGCCGCCAATACTTAATTTTGCCGCATTTACCCCAAAAAAGCTAAAGACCGTATCTGTGGAAAGCGGTAATACCTGTTCATCATTTTTCAATAAAACAATTCCCTCGGATGAAATGGAATCACTCAATTCATCCTCGGCCGCACTAATTTCTTCAGACGTATAATCCGGCTTATTATATGTAAGATCCAGGCCGGCAGTATCCACATCCGAATTATCAATCGTCTTTTGATTGAATCCCATAATATTATTTACCATGCGGCTGTTCTCAACCATTAAAGTATTCGTGGCTATTATTACTGCAATCATAATAACAACTAATATTGCTGAAATAAGCGTTTTAATAATATCCCCAGTTTTCCCTTTCTTTTTCACTTTTTTTTGTGTTGTTTCCATGCTTAACCTCCCTTATAAAATCATACTGCTTGTAAATTGTGCACAATCTTATAATAAGTATATCAGGTTTTTTCGCATTTGTTTTATTTGTCCTAACTGGTAAATTTCACGGCATAACTTGCAGCCTGACATAATCCTGTTATTTTCTCCGGTATGCAGATTAGTTACTATTACGCCATGCCCTTCATAATGTGCCCGAATTCAATATGACAATCCTTTTACCATTCGGCGGGCACATATTCATCTGGTTAAATTACCATTAATCATGTTATAATGTGTAAATATAAACTTATACAAAGGAGATACTTCTTAACATGAAGATTCTTATAATAGGCTGCGGTAAGGTCGGCTCTGCTCTTGCCGAACAACTCGAACGGGAAGGGCATGAAATTACGGTGATTGATGATAAGGCTTCTTCCATTTATACGATTACCCAAACGCTTGATGTTATGGGCATCCTGGGAAACGGCGCAAGCTACAGCATTTTGATGTCCGCCGGAATTGAAACGGCAGACCTTCTCATTGCCGTAACCGGCTCCGATGAGCTGAATTTACTTTGCTGCCTCATTGCCAAGAAGGCCGGCAGTTGCCATACCGTGG
>CAMJWQ010000018.1 GCA_946409475.1 uncultured Lachnospiraceae bacterium | reverse complement strand
CCTGGAAGGAAAATGCCCTAAAAACTGCATCTCGTTGGCAGATACGCATTTCCTGCCCTTTGCCCATTTTCCCGGTTCAAAGTCCGTAATTTTATCTATTAATAAAAAGGGATAACGGTGGGGTAATATTTCCTGTATTTCATTTGAATTCAATTCCATGCTTTTCTCCTTTCTGTGCGATTTTATTTCTCCTCAAACCGGCGGAGGGCTAACGTTGCATTATGCCCGCCAAAGCCCAGGGAATTGGTAAGCGCAAACCTTGTTTTTTTATTTCTGCCTTCATTAGGTACGATATCCAGGTCACATTCTTCATCGGGAACCTTATAATTGATGGTAGGCGGTATAAATTCATTTTTTAAAGCCAACGCAGTAATAATAGCTTCTATGGCTCCGCTGGCTCCCAGTAAATGCCCTGTCATGGATTTGGTGGAACTGATCATTACGTTCCCTGCATGATCGCCAAGAGCCGCCTTCACAGCCATGGTCTCACAACGGTCATTCATGGGGGTAGAGGTGCCGTGAGCATTGATATATTCCACATCCGAGGGTTTTGCCCCCGCATCATTAACCGCCAGCAGCATACAGGCAGCCGCCCCACTTCCGTCTAAAGCCGGTGCCGTCATATGATAGGCATCGCAGGTAGAGCCATATCCGGCTATTTCTCCTAAGATAGCAGCGCCACGGGCTTTTGCATGCCCGTATTCTTCCAATACAAAAATACCGGAGCCTTCCCCCATGACAAATCCGTTCCTTTCCTTGTCAAAGGGAATGGACGCTCTTGCAGGGTCCTTCGCTTCGCTTAATGCACGAAGTGAAGTAAAGCCGCCGATTCCTAAGGGCGTGATACAGGATTCCGTTCCTCCGCAGACCATAATATCCGCATACCCGTCCCGGATCAGCCGAAAGGAATCACCGATGGCGTTGGTTCCGCTGGCACAGGCCGTTACCACACAGCTGCAGGCGCCATGAAGACCGAATTCAATGGCAATGGCTCCGGCTGCCATGTTGGAAATAGCCATAGGGATAAAGAACGGAGACACTCTGTCAAAGCCCTTATCCATCCCTTTGCTATGCTCCTGTTCTATGACATCCAGGCCGCCGATTCCCGAAGAAACAATAACCCCGCAGCGGGTGGAATCCTCTTTCTCCATATTAATTTCACTTTGGGCAAAGGCTTCTTTCGAAGCTATTAAAGCCAGCTGTGTAAAGCGGTCCAGCTTCCTGGCTGCCTTTTTATCAATAAAGTCTTCTATCTGCAAATCCTTAATTTCACCGGCCAGAGTCACTTTCTGTCCCGTTGTATCATAATGAGTAATAGGCGCAATACCACAGTTTCCTTTTTTCACACTTTCCCACATGTCATTGCTATTGTTTCCAATGGGTGATACCGCTCCCATTCCGGTTATTACCACTCTTCGTTTCATAGGGCTTTCTCCTTTCCTACATGGCCATGCCGCCGTCAACACACAGCACCTGACCGGTAATATAACCGGCAGATTCTCCTGCTAAAAACAGAACAGCCTCCGCCACGTCTTCTACGCTGCCTAACCGGTTCAGGGGAATTCCCCGTACCAACTGATCCACACTGTTTTCTTTAAGGGAACCGGTCATATCTGTCTCTATAAATCCGGGAGCTACTGCATTTACCGTTATATTTCTGCCGGCCAATTCTTTTGCCAGGGATTTGGTAAGACCGATAATGCCTGCTTTACTGGCAGCATAATTTACCTGACCGGCATTGCCGCCGATACCTACCACACTGCTGATATTAATGATTCGTCCCTTTCTTTGCTTTAACATAAAACGTGCCGTATGTTTCGCACATAAAAAAGCACTTTTTAAATTCACATTCATTACCTGGTCAAAATCTTCCTCACTCATCCGCATAATGAGATTATCTCTGGTGATACCGGCATTATTTACCAGGATATCAATACTGCCGAAATGTGAAACAGTTTTTTTAATTAATGCTTCACTTTCGGAAGCAATGGACACGTCTGCCTTCACGGCTATGGCCTCCGTTCCGAAGGCTTTGCATATTGCTGTCACCTCATCGGCTGCCCTTGCATTTGCCGCATAATTTACTGCCACCTTAGCGCCTTCCTTTGCCAAAGCGATACAAACGGCCCTTCCTATTCCACGGCTGCCGCCGGTTACTACCGCAACTTTTCCACTCAACATTTATTGTCCTCCTTCAGCTCCGTCACTGCTTTTTTTAAGCTTTCTGCGTCTTCTATGGCATAGGTCTTGATATTACCCGCTATCTTCTTTATAAATCCGCTCAACACCTTTCCCGGACCTATTTCCACAATGGCGGTAATACCCTCCTGTTCCATAAGCTTAACGGTATCTTCAAAATAAACACTGCTTTGTACCTGCTTTTCCAGCAGCCCAGGTATGGTTTCTCCCTCACGCAGAGGACTTGCCGTAGCATTAAAAATAACAGGTATTTTCATTTCCTGAAATGTCAGTTCTTTAAATCTATATGCCAATGCGTCTCCTGCCGGCTTCATAAGGGAAGTGTGAAAGGGACCGCTTACCTGCAGGGGAAGACATCTTTTTGCTCCGGCTTCCTTTGCCATATCACAGGCTTTTTCCACTGCCTGCTTTTCACCGCTTATCACCAGCTGCCCCGGGCAATTATAGTTGGCAATCTCTACGATGCCTGCTGCGGAAGCTTGTTCACAGATTTCCCTTAAAACCTGTCTGTGAAGATTTAATACGGCTGCCATCATGCACGGGATATCTTTCACCGCTTCTGCCATGGCATTGCCTCTGAAAGCCACCGTTTCCACTGCTGTCTCGGGAGTAAAGACTCCTGCCGCACATAGGGCCGAATATTCACCAAGACTTAAACCTGCCGCCATCTGCGGGCAGATGCCCGCTTCTTTCAGTACTTCTGTCAAAGCGGCCGCAAAGGCAACCATGCATGGCTGGGTATTTCTGGTATCGGACAACTCTTCCATGGGACCTTCAAAGCACAATTTTTTTAATCTGCCATCCCTATCTGCCATATCAAATACCTCCCGAAATACCGGATAGGTATCATATAAGTCCTTACCCATGCCTAATTTTTGACTGCCCTGCCCTGCGTAAACAAAAGCCAGTTTCATAGCTCATACCTCCCATGTTCCATATGCTTAATTCCTTAATTCGTTAATTGATCCATTAATTCTTCTACGGATATGATCTCCTGCAGCTTCCATGCATTGCTTCCGCAAAAAAACAAACCCTCTTCATAGTTGCCTTTTACAGCTTCAATTAGAGCATTTGTAATGCAATAAGGAGTTGTTCTTCTGTCACATGCATGCAGACAGGAGACACATTTGGCAGGTGCTATCCTTTTTTCTTTTTCCAGCCGTGTAATGAGAGGCGTGCGCAGTGCGCGCCCCGGCATACCGACCGGACTTTGTACGATTTGTATATCTTCTTCCCTTGCATCTAAAAAAGCCTGTTTATAAGCCTCGGATGCATCACATTCCTTCGTTGCTATAAACCTCGTGGCTATCTGTACACCTGCCGCCCCTGCCTCCGTGCAGGTTTCTATATCCTTCCTGTCATAAATACCTCCCGCTACAAAAACGGGAATCTTTTTTTGATATTTTTCCTCAAAGGGTTTTATGATTCCCAGTACTTCCTGTAAAATAGTAATAAGGGGCTTTGCTTTTTTTTCCAGCAGCTCCTCTTTCGTAAAGCCTAAATGTCCTCCGGCCTCACTGCCTTCAATAACGATGAAATCCGGTATTACCTGATAACGCTTATCCCACATACGGCATATGACCTGGGCCGCTTTTCCGCTGGATACAATGGGGGCTATGGCAGTATCCGCCCCCTTCACATATTTAGGAAGATCCAAGGGAAGTCCCGCTCCTGAAATAATACAGTCAATACCTGCTTTTACGGCAGCTATTACACTTTCCGCATAATAAGTCGTAGCTACCATGGCATTGATTGCAATCATTCCCTTTCCCTTCGCAATTTCCTGGGCCTTTTTTATTTCTTTTACCAGTCCTCTTATATTAGCCTTGATGGGATTTTTCCAAAAATCCGGTTCCATAAATCCGGTATCCGCAGTCGAAATCACTCCCAGTGCACCGCATTTTGCTACATGCCCTGCCAGATTTCCAAGGGAAACACCAACACCCATACCGCCTTGTATGAGAGGTATTTTTAATTCTTTCCTTTTTATAAGCATACTCTATCTTTCCATTTCCAGCTGATTGAGCCTTTGTAAGTATCCGTTATATAATTCTTCAAATATGAGCCGCAGAGGTTTTATCTCCCGAAGAAGCCCTGCAACCTGTCCTGCCATAAGGGAGCCCATTTGTACGTCTCCTTCAAATACCGCTCTTCTTAGGGAACCCAGTGTATATTTTTCCAGTTCCATTTTATCTACACCTGCTTTTTCCTGCTTTACGTATTCCCGGGCCATTTTATTTTTTAAGATCCGCACCGGTACTCCCGCTATACGCCCCGTTACTACCGTATCAATATCACTGGCTTTTATAACTGCCTGCTTATAATTGTCATGTATGGGACATTCTTCCGATACCAAAAGACAGGTTCCCAGCTGTACACCTACGGCACCCAGGGAAAAAGCGGCTAATAACTGGCTGCCGTCCGCTATCCCTCCCGCCGCAATAACAGGTACGTCAACAGCCGCAGCTACCTGTGGTACCAAAGCCATTGTCGTAAGCTCTCCCACATGTCCCCCGCTTTCCGTCCCCTCCGCAATGACACCGTCGGCACCGGAGGCTGCGAGACGTTTTGCTAAAGCAACACTGGCAACTACGGGAAATACCTTTATATTTACTTCCTTCCACTGCTTCATATACTTCCCCGGATTTCCTGCACCGGTGGTAACTACCTGAATATTTTCTTCCACAACCAGCTCCGCCATCGCATCGGCATCCGGATTCATTAACATAATATTGACACCAAAGGGTTTATTCGTTAAGGCCTTACATGTATGTATGTTTTCCCTCAACACTTCAACGGTCATACCTGCGGCCCCGATTAAGCCAAGGCCCCCGGCATTGGATACGGCTGCGGCAAATTCCCCTGTTGCAATATTTGCCATTCCTCCTTGTATAAAAGGATATTCAATACCTAACATTTTATTTAATCTCATGGGTTCTCTCCTTTACCACTCTAATAGTACGCCGCCCCAGGTAAGACCGGCGCCAAACCCTATACACAGGGTTTTTACTCCCTCTTTCAAAAGCCCCAGCTTGGCCATATCATCCAAAGCTATAGGAATACTGGCAGCCGATGTATTTCCGTAATGCTGCAGATTCATAAAGAACTTTTCGGATGGCGCATCCAGTTTTTTATATACATGAGATATAATCCGTTCATTTGCCTGATGGCAGACAACATAATCAATATCCTCCAGCTTTAAATGGGATTTATGAAGTATTTCCTCAATGCACTTTTGTACGGCATCTGCCGCAAAGCGAAATACCTCTTTACCGTTCATGGCAATGAAAGACGGGATGTCCGTATGTGCTTTGGTGATACCGGGACAATTTATTATTTCGATATCACCACGGCAGCCTGTCACACAGTAAAAGCCCTTTTCCTCCGTTGTCAATTTGACAACGGCAGCTCCCCCTCCGTCTCCAAATAGAATGCAGGTGGTCCGATCTTCAAAATTTAAGTATTTGGAGATAATTTCACTCCCTATTAAAAGTGCATATTTCTCCGGCTGCTGCAGCAGTAATCCATATACGGTCTTTAATCCATATAAAAATCCCGTACAGGCCGCATTGATATCATATGCCATAATATTCTCAGGAAGATTACATAATTTTTGCACATGACAGGCTACGGAGGGCGTGACCTGATCCGGTGTAAAGGTTGCCACGATGCAGCAGGCGATATCCTCCTTACAAATACCGGCTTTCTTTATGGCCGCTTCCGCTGCTTTTGCCGCTATGAATGCATTGCTTTCTCCTTCGGCAAAATAACGCTGTTTAATACCTGTTCGTGTTACTATCCATTCATCACTGGTATCCACTGTTTCACTTAACTGCATATTACTGACCGCTTTACCGGGCAGATATTTTCCCGTACCGATTATTTTTAAACCCTTCATAGCTTCCCCATCTCCCGATATTTTTTGTATCTGGCATCCGTAAGTTCTTCCTTACCGACAGCTGTTAATTTCCTGATTTCCTGTTCCAATAAAATAGCAACATCCTGAAATACCTGGCCCGGATCTCTATGAGCTCCTCCTGGAGGTTCCTTTATTACATAATCAATAATTCCAAAATCCAGCAGATCCCCTGCCGTTAATTTCATCAATTCACAGGCCTCGTCGGAACGGGAGGAGTCTTTCCACAGTATGGAAGCAAATCCCTCAGGGGATAATACGGAAAAAATGGAATTTTCCAGCATAATTATGGTATTCGCCACTCCGAGAGCCAGGGCGCCGCCGCTGCCCCCTTCGCCGATCACTATGGCAATTACAGGTACCCGTATATCACTTAAGACGGACAGGCATCCGGCTATTGCCTCGCCCTGCCCTCTTTCCTCCGCTTCCAGACCGGGATAGGCTCCCGGAGTATCAATAAAGGTAATAATGGGCCTGTCGAACTTCTCCGCCTGTCTGGCAAGTCTTATCACCTTTCGGTAGCCTTCCGGTCCCGGCATTCCAAAATTATATTTTAGGTTTTCTTCTAAGTTCCTGCCCTTGCACTGACCTATGACCGTCACCGGTATGCCCTTATAAAAAGCCGGTCCTCCCAATATGCTTTCATCCTCCTTACATCCCCTGTCTCCCTTTAGTTCCAAAAAGTCAGTAAATAAATAGGAGATGTAATCCCGTACTCCGGGTCTTTTCGGATGTCTTGCCAGATAAACACGGTCAGCAGGGGTTAAGCTTTTTGCTATCGCTTCCAGTAATTCTTTTCTGTTTCTTTCCAGTTGTCTCCTCATAAGAACCTGGGCAGGTGAATGACTGTTATCGGCCATATGCTCCAGCTCCTGATCAATAGCTTTTAATTTACTTTCCAATTCTTTTAACATGTAATTTCATTCCTTTTTTCATGCAATTGCAGAATTAATGCCAAGATGTCCCTGCATTCCTTACGTTCCACTATCTTATCAATAAAACCGTGTTCCAGCAGATATTCCGCCGATTGAAATCCCTCCGGTAATTTTTGTTTTATTGTCTGTTCAATAACACGGGGACCTGCAAAGCCGATCAGTGCTCCCGGCTCCGCCAATATAATATCTCCCAAGCTGGCAAAGCTCGCCGTAACTCCTCCTGTCGTAGGATTCGTCAGTACGGAAATATATAACAGCCCTTTTTTTCCATGCCTTTGTATGGCTGCACTGGTCTTTGCCATCTGCATGAGAGAAAAAATACCTTCCTGCATACGTGCGCCTCCGCTGGCGCTGAAAATGATAAGGGGCAGCTTCTCTTCCGCAGCGTATTCCACGGCCCTTGTAATTTTTTCACCTACGGCGACCCCCATGCTTCCCATGAGAAACCGGCTGTCCAGTACGGCAATAACCGCTTTTATTTTCTTAATGGTGGCGGTACCTGTTATCACGCTTTCCACTAAGCCCGTTTCGTCCTGCAGCACATTCAGCTTTTCCCTGTAACCCGGAAAGGATAAGGGATTATTTCCTGTCAGAAAACGGTTCATCTCCACAAAGCTTTCCGGATCAGCAATCAGCTTGATACGGCGAAATGCGGAAATCTTATAATGGTAACCGCAGTTGGGACATACATAATATAATTTAGAAAGCGTGGCCTTTGAGTAACTGTTTGTGCATTTAGGACAGTTAACCAATAAGCTTTCCGATATTTGTTCCTGCTTTTTTACTTTTTTAACCTGTTTTCCTTTTCTTTGCATGGTTTTTAAAGTAAACAGATGCTCTTTTCGCTCTTTAAAAGGATTCAAGACTACCTCCTTTATACCTTCAATTTAAAGTTACATCCTTATGAATCATATTGATTCTCTGAGCCCCCATAAGGGTGGTATTTTTTATTCCTTTACTGCGATTTTTTACATTGATATACCTCTTCATGTAATTTTAACAGCTCCGCCAGATGTTTTTCAATAAACCCCGTATTGTAATTTCCTCTCATGAAATCAGGCTGATACAAAATCAAATGCTGTAAATCCAGATTGGTTACCACACCTTCAATGACCATTTCCTCTAAGGCTCTCCGCATCCTTCGTATTACCTCTAATCTGGATTTTCCGTGTACGATAACCTTAGCCATCATTGAATCATAGAAAGGGCTTGTGGTATACCCATTATAAAGGGCGGTATCTACCCGTACACCATAGCCTGCCGGTAAATGCAAAAAATCGACCGTACCGGGACTTGGTCTGAAATTCTTTGCAGGATCCTCCGCATTGATACGGCATTCCATTGCATATCCTTCCAGTCTGATTTCCTCTTGCTTATATTTCATTGGCAATCCGGCAGCAATCCGTATCTGTTCTTTAATTAAATCAATTCCGGTAATCATTTCCGTAACGGGATGCTCTACCTGAATCCTTGTATTCATTTCAATAAAGTAAAAATCCCCTGTTTGATCAAGAACGAATTCAATGGTCCCTGCATTTTTATATCCGGCGGCCTTCGCCGCTTTAACGGCAATGCCGCCCATAACTTTCCGCAGTTCTTTATTAATAGCCTTTGACGGGGATTCTTCTATAAGTTTTTGGTTTTTACGTTGTATGGAACAGTCTCTTTCTCCCAAATGAATGACATTTCCAAAAGAATCTGCCAATATTTGAAATTCAATATGCTTCGGATTTACGATGAGCTTTTCCATATACATGTCATTATTTCCGAAGCATGCCTTTGCTTCCGCTTTGGCTGAGGAGAATGCGGATTTTAATTCTTCTTTGCAAAAAGCTTTTCGCATACCTCTTCCGCCGCCACCGGCTGCCGCTTTTACCAATACGGGATAACCAATCCTGGCTGCGGTTTTTTCTGCCTCTTCCAAGGTGGTTACATAGCCTTCGGAGCCCGGTACAACAGGTATATGGTTTTCCATCATAAGACTCCTTGCCGCTGCCTTATTGCCCATTTTTTCAATAACTCCGGCATCGGGTCCGATAAATACCAATCCGCATTCCCTGCATAAAGCTGCAAATTCACTGTTTTCCGATAAAAAGCCAAAGCCCGGATGTATGGCCTCACAGCCGGTATACATGGCGGCGGACAGAATATTCCGTATATTCAGATAGCTGTCGGCAGCCTTTGGCCCGCCAATACAAACAGCCTCCGTAGCCAGCTCCACATGTAAGGAAGCTTCATCAGCCGTAGAATATACGGCAACGGTATCAATCCCCAACTCCCTGCAGCAGCGAATAATACGAAGGGCTATTTCCCCCCGGTTTGCTATCAATATCTTTTTAAACATCCTTTTTACTGCTCCTCAATTTCCATAAGCACTTCCTGAAAGGAAACCAATGCTTCATTATTAACTGCTATTTTTTTCACAGTACCGTTTACCGGTGAAGTTACTTCATTGATCATCTTCATCGCTTCAATAAGGCAGACCACATCTCCTTTACTTACCTTCTGTCCTGCCGTCACAAAAGGTCTGGCTTCCGGATTTGGCTTTTCATAAAATACGCCTACCAGGGGGGCTTTTATCGCAACCAGTTTATCCGTTACTTTTGTTTCCGAAACCGGTTGAAGGGTTGAAGTCTCCATAACAGGATTATTATTAACGGCCTGGTTTTGTATTTCCTTGTTTTTACCGGACATGGATATCTTCTTCTTTAATTTGATTTTCGTTTCCTTACACTCTAATTCCAAAAAAGAGAGTCCCGATTCATCAAACTCCTTTATAAGTCCTTTTATTTCATTTAAAGTCATAAATTACCTCTACCCTTTTATTTTTTTATCCTTATTTATTAATATTTTCTTCGATGAAGCTTACGATATCGGATACTAATTTCATTTTTGCTAAAGCCTCGTCGGGAATAGAAATTTCAAATGCTTCCTCCAAAGCCATATTTAATTCCACAGCATCTAAGGAATCGGCACCAAGATCATCAGAAAGAGATGCTTTCAACGTCACATCTTCCATCTTACAGCTTAATGTATTGACAATTACCTCACGAACTTTTTCAAATACCATATTTATTTCTCCTCTTCTTTCATTTTTATTATTACTTAAAAACATTTACTTAAATTATTTTATTTAAAATTCTTTAAGTATTATTATATGATTATTTACTTACTTGTCAAGTAATACCTGTTTTAAAGAAGCTAACTTATCGGGTGAAAACAAATACTCCCGACCGTCGTGCTTGTTTTCCTTCCGATAAGTTATACTGTCGGAACTTCGTTCCTTCGTATAATAAGCTCTAGAGCTCCGCTCTTTCGCTAACTTATCGGGTGAAAACAAATACTCCCGACCGTCGTGCTTGTTTTCCTTCCGATAAGTTACATTGTCTTTCTTTTTGGATTTTTTATACAGACATGAAAAAGAATTGAATAGGAGGCAGGGGATTAGGATTCCTCACATAATGCCACATCGTTTCCGTCTAATATCCGATTCATCGTGCGGACTGCACACATTTTCCCGCACATGGAACAACTGTGCCTGTTCTCAGGAGGAACACTTTCGTAATATGCTTTTGCTTTCTCTTTATCCAGCGAGAGATTAAAAATCTCCGGCCAATCCAGCTTTCTCCGGGCTTCACTGATTCGATAATCGGCTTCACGAGCGCCTTTCACACCTTTTACAATATCCGCTGCATGGGCCGCTATTTTGGAAGCGATAATACCTTCCTTCACATCATTCAAATCGGGTAAGCGTAAATGCTCTGCCGGGGTTACATAGCATAAAAAATCTGCACCGCTCGACGCGGCGATTGCCCCGCCTATTGCCGATGTGATATGGTCATATCCCGGTGCTATATCTGTGACAAGCGGCCCCAATACATAAAACGGGGCATTGCGGCATAGCCGCTTTTCCAGTTTCATATTGGCTGCAATTTCATCCATAGCCATATGTCCCGGCCCCTCCACCAGCACCTGTACGCCCCTGTCCCATGCGCGTTTTGTCAAGTTCCCGATTTCAATAAGCTCGGCAATCTGAGCCGCGTCGGTGGAGTCCGCAATACTTCCGGGCCGAAGCGCATCCCCAAGACTGATGGTAACATCGTATTCATGCAAAATATCAAGCAGTTCGTCGTAATGCTCATAAAACGGATTTTCGTTACCTGTCATCTCCATCCATGCGAACAGAAGAGAGCCTCCGCGCGAGACGATATTCATCTGCCGCTTTTCACGCTTGAATATTTCCACTGCGTGACGATTAATTCCGGCATGGATCGTCATGAAATCGACGCCTTCCTCAGCGTGAGAACGAACCACCTCCAGAAAATCCTGCGCAGTCAGGCACTTTAAATCTTTTTCAAAATATCCGATAGCATCGTAAACAGGAACAGTGCCAATTATAGAAGAAGATGTTGCAATTAGCTTATTCCGAAATTCGCGCGTTTTACCATAGTTGCTTAAATCCATGATGGATTCTACACCGAACTTTTCCGCCAGTATGACCTTTTCCATTTCGGAGGCATAATCAATACAATCACCGGATATGCCAAGATTAACATTGATTTTTGTTCTTAGCCCTCCGCCTATTCCATAGGGATGCAGTAGCCTATGCCTGATATTCGCCGGGATTACTATCTGACCCAATGCTACAAGCTGTAGGAGTGCCTGCTCTGACCAGCTTTCCTCTTTTGCGACCTGCGCAAGTTCTTTCGTTACGATACCCTTTCGGGCAGCTTCCATCTGTGTTTGACTATTCATTTGTTTCGTCACCTTTCTTTAATTCGTTTTTTTTTTACCATGATGGAGCATATCAAAATCGCCAATTGCCAAATCAGCTTTGATACCACCATAAACTGCATGCTATTTCTCCTGACAATTGATAATAAATAGAGCTTCCAAATATCATTCGGAAGCTCTTTCAAAAGCAAGGGTGGCGTAAGAAATTCTTCCCTGCGCCGGTCTTAGCCGACAGGTCAAGAGGTCAGGTCTTAACCTTTTTCAACTTGTTCAGTTCCCTCGCAAACGTATCAACAATATTTGATTTTACATTAAAAAGGACGCTGCCACTTGGGGAAACGTCCTAATCAAATACAATATCGTATGATTGCTTCCCTACGTCGGTCTTAACCAACAGGTTCAAAGGGTCAGGTTTTACCTTCTCAACTACGAAGTAGTCCCCCCGCATATTTTCATTATAGCATTTTTGGGTATAAAGTCAACCAATAAGCCGATTACATTGTGAGGTGCCCCGTTTATATTTTCCAGTCCACAACTATTTCTTCAAGTATTACTTACGCTGCAAGCCGGAACCTACTTCAACTGACTGACTGTATTAATAATGATTATTCAATTTATTTACAATTTTATATTCCTTGAGACTGCCTTTAAGCCAGAAGTGATGTCTCATAATTATACGCTATTTATATTTTTATAAAAATCTATGCCGTTTAAACATCATCTTTCCTGCGAATTCCAATTGCGCTTCCAGTTCCCTGTTTTTCATTTTCGCCTTTTCTAACTTCCGTCTTAATCTTCTGTTTTCATTTTGAAGATTTAGAAGGGTATCGTTAAATTCCCTTGCCGACTGCTGCCTGTCCAGCTTATTTTTCAACCTTTTTATTTCTTCATAAAGTTCATTTAAAATAAAGGAATTCGATGTTTGGGATTCCATATTTTCCCACTGGCTTTTTAGAATTCTGGAAATATTTTCTTCCGCTTCCTCAAAAGAGTTCTCTTCACCGGTATCCGAATCCTTATAGCGGCTCCTCTTATCCTTTGCTTTATCTATGGGAATAGGAATATAATCGGCAGCTTCACTGCCGGTTCTGGCATAGGCATTTTCCGTAATGGCCGGCTCTTCCCAAATATCCCGGTTTTCTTTTATGGAGGATTTATTGACTCCGGGGTACATCTGTATCTTACCTTCCTGACTCTGCTCTTTCCCGTTACGTTGCTGCCGATAGCGGTTACACAGGTCTTCGTATCGCATTTTCAAATTTTGAAAGTCATCCTGCTGCCCTTTCAGCTTTCTTTTTAACATATTAATTTCCTGCGTATCTTTTTCCGTTGCTTCCCCCGCTCTTAGAAGTGACAGCTCTTTTTTATAATCCTTCTTGATTCTTTCATTTTCCTTCTGCAGCTCATCAATATATTTCATGATGTCCGCTCTCTTAAATCCGCCGAATACAGTTCTTTTCAAGATAATTTCTCTGTCCATGCCTTCGCTCCTTTCCCTTTTGTCTTTTCATTGCTATTATACCATTAATAAAGTGTTTTTGTAAAACATACGCAACGCCGTATTAGTCAATTATTTATTCTTCATAGAATTTAAAAAACTCATCTGTTAAATTTTGCGGCGTAAAGCTTACAAATATAAAATCCAAATCCAGATCATCCACCAGCTCTTCAATATCTCCTCCATAATATCTGGGATCCACAAGATATACCTTAGAGCAGCCTGTTGATAAAAATGCGGCCATGGGAACAACCATAGAGTCCTTAATAAAAAGTACCTTACATCCGTCTGTTTCATTAAAGTTATGAATTTCCACAAATCCCGGATTTCCGTCCAGATAGGTGAAGTATTTATCATATTCCGCCTGATATACATCATTATCGGCGGAAAGAAGCCCCTTAAAGGTTAAAGAATCTTCAAACCTGCCGTCCGTCCGTATTTGTTCTTCCCCGTTTTGGGCAAAGAAATAGAAGCTGGTATCAAATTTCGGAAAAATAAATGTAAAATCATCCGCACCGGAATATAATTTGCCCAGCTTTCTTCCCATGGACCCCAGATGGGCTTCCCGATAAGTAATTTGATTATAATTATCGATATTTGTGTACAAATCTTTATTGGGAAAGGTGATATCACCCCAGTCTTCTAATTCCTCAACCAGTTTGGTAAAGGCCCAGAAGGTGGTTTCTATTGTCCAGTGATGATCGGTTTTATAAAAGAGCCTGCTTTTATCCAGGCCATCCTCCTCAATAAGTTCACGGTAATCCATTACCTTAATCTCATGGGACTTAAGTTTGTCAAGGAAAGCATCTGCCGTTTCATTGGCGTAATTATAGGGAATTCCTGTGGAAAACTCCGTATATCCCCTTATAAACTTATCCGGTGTCTCCAAATACATAAGCCTGGCTCCCTTTTCGTCAGCCGCTTTTTGTAAGCGCACCATCCGTTCCGCCAGAACCGTAGTATCATTACCTCCATTTGCAAAATAGGTATAATGAAGATTTCCCTGCTTATCCTTTACAATCTCAAAGTTATTTACCTCATTTTTACCCATAAGCAATTGCATAAATCCATAGGCTTCTACAAACGTATACTCCTCAAATACCTGATCGTTAACACTTGTATCTACCTCATTAATAAACCGGTTCATGGTATCCAGGGACATCTCTGAATTCCACTGATATTTTTTGATGATTTCCTCCAGAGAAGCATAGGATTTTTTTAAATTAAGAAAAAAGAAGGAAAACAAAATAGTAATCAACAGCACACCCGTTATCATTTTTTTGGTAAAAAAACGTCTCACACTGCTTCCTCCTCTTCTTAAAATTGAAAGTAAATAAATGGATTATAACTTCCCTTAACCAGATAAACAATACATACTAAAAACAGTAGAACCATACCGATAGGGTAAAGGATACTCATAAGACCCGTAAAAGCCGGCTCTTCAAATATGGCATGAGCCTCATAGGGCGGCTCCTTATCCACATACTGGCGTACATGGATTCCTTTTACCATCATTTGATTTGCCATTGATGCGATGGGCATGGAAAATAGGATAGCTGCCAGGAAATACACTCCATATTCCTTTAAAAACATAAGGGTATAGTCACTCATAAAACCGTTTTTCATAAAATTAAACATGCATCCGATATAGTTTCCGGCCTCCAAAAGGGTATCCGACCGAAAAATCACCCATCCCAGGATTATGATCAGCAGGGCATACAAATGCCGCAATGCATCCGGTATTTTAAATTTTTCAAAGCCTGACATTTTTTCAAAGGTTATCACAACAAAATTTATGATTCCCCACACCAGAAAGGTCCAGTTGGCTCCATGCCATATTCCCGTTAAAATCCAAACAACGGCCAGGTTACGAATGACAATATCTTTACTTAAGACCCTTGAGCCTCCCAAAGGGAAATACACATAATCCCGAAACCACTTACCTAAGGAAATGTGCCATCTCCTCCAGAATTCACTAATCGATTTTGCAATATACGGATAATTAAAGTTTCTTTCAAATTTAAATCCAAACAGCAATCCCAGTCCAATCGCCATGTCCGAATACCCGGAGAAATCAAAATAAATCTGCAGGGTATAAGCAATAGCCCCAAGCCAGGCCAGGCTTAAGGGAATTCCCCCCATGTTGTTTAAATCAAAAATACGGTCTGCTACAATTGCCATATTGTTGGCAATAATAATTTTTTTGCCAAGTCCGCAGACAAACAAACAGATGCCGGAGGAAAATTTCTTAAAGGTTTCTCTTCGATTCATAATCTGGTCTTCTATTGTGGAATAACGAACAATAGGACCCGCTATTAACTGGGGAAAAAATGAAATATACAAAAGTAAATTAATGGGATTATACTGTACCTTTGCATGATTCCGGTAAACATCTATTACATAGGACATTCCCTGAAAGGTATAAAAGGATATGCCAATGGGCAAAGCAATACTGATGACCTTAATCTGCCCCGCTGTTAAATAATTGAGATTTGCAGTGATAAAGGTCAGATATTTGAAGTAGAATAAAATCCCAAGATTAAAGGCAATGGCAAGAAATAATAAAACACGAAGACGCCTTTTATGTACACGTCTTCTATTTATCATAATGGCAAACAAATAATTAACCAAAGTGGAGCCTATAATCAATAAAGTATATTGAGGGCCTCCCCATGCGTAAAATAATAAACTGGCGGCCACCAAAACCAGATTCTTTAAGGTCCTGGAGAAAAACAACACATAATAGAGAATGAGAACGAAGGGCAGAAAATAAAATATAAATAATAAACTGGAAAACAGCATGGTATTGACTCCTATTCTTCGGCTTCTTCTTTTGTTTCCTTCAGTGACTGCCTTATCACCTTCTGTTCTTTTATGGCATACCGCAGCCATGTGAATATGATTGCGGCAAGCATATAAGCAATTACTATAAAAACGATCCTGAAAAGCAGAATATGCTCAATGAGAAAAGTATATACGAAAGGCATGATACCAGGCACTTCTTCACTGCCTGGTATCTTAACCTCCTTTTCTCCTTCACTTCCTTTTACTAATTGGACGGCCAGCTCCTGGGTATTGCTGCTATCCCCTGCCCTTGCTTTTATAATCAATTCCGGTGCCGTACAGAAACTATCTACCTCCAAACGTCCTGTATTCGTAATGGAGGCTCCTTTTACATTACCGGCAAGTGAAAACTCAATGGTCCTGTTAAGCGGATCACCGTCCAAATCCGTTGCTTCCCCTGAATAATCCTTTATAACCTTACCCGTATCAGCGAGCTCAATTTGATTTGTTCCCAATATATTAATATTTACATACTGCTCTTTTACCTGTGAATAACTGTCCTCTAAGAATTTCATATCATTTATGGCAAACATCGTTTCCTGTTCCTGTTCCATTACCAGGGTAATGCCCCAGGAATTCACTTTACCGACAGAGAGCTCTTCCTTATCTTCGTTTTTTAATTCTGAAAAGGGAATATATACCCTTCCGTTAAAATCCGAAGGTATCTGAAAGGTTCCGTAGGTCACGGATATAATCTTCCCTTCACCGCTCTCTTCCTCCTCCAGGATTACCTTCGCCCCATCCCGAAGCTCCGCACTTGTCTCTTTATTTACCGTTACACTAAAATTCATTTGCAGCGGCCCGCCGCTTATATTACCCAGGAAAAAAGTAATGGCATCATATCTGCTTAAATTTTGCACCTTATTTTCATAAAGATAGACCGAATAATAGCCTTCTTCTTTATTTAAGGTATTGGCATTTATGGTAATCTCATCTTTTTCCGTTTCCTTCGCTCTCTCCTGTTCAATGGTCACCCCATTATCCCATACCGAAAATTTCTTAAGGGTTATAGCTTTTTCAGATTTTCCGGCAATGGCATTTACCGATAAGGCATTAACAAAAAAGCAGAAGCCCGCCACACTAAAAAAGCAAATAATCATCATCATTTTATTACGCATCATATCATATCCTTATCCAAAATCAGATTATGAGCGGTATTATTTTACTCATGGTCTTTGTTTATTACAGATATTGCAGCTCATCAAACATCCTGTTTTCTTCTAAAACTTCATTCACCTTTTTCTCATAACCGCTCTTTTTATCCGTGTGCTTCTCAAAATCATACATCCAATCATATAAAACATTACGAAATAAGGTATTTTCAGAAATTTCCCGGCTGTTTACAATTTTATAGCAGGCACCTAACCTGGCATGCTTTTTTTCTAACACGCAATGAATTCTTATATGATATTTTCCCTGAATCGTTAGCCGGTCAGGAATTATCTGCTTTTTTTCAAAATTCAATGTCAAATACTCATAATTAAAATCCCGTATCACCGCAGGCCCATATTCCCCGGTTCTGATCCAGCTGTTCAGCTCCACTCTGGGAAGCCTTCTGCTGTAATATTCTTCTACAAAAGTGCGCCTTTTAATATTTACTAAAATATCATCCACAGAACTGTAGCCAAGCTGTATTTCTTTCGGCAGGGAATGCTCTCTGTCGTATACGATTTGAAACATCTGGCTTTTATTATCTTCTGTAATTGCCGTTAAATAGATTCCATATCTCCACTTTTTCCCTCTGTAGCTGACATTAGCTACCTTTCCCTGCCAATCTGCCTGATAATATTCCGTCTTAAGGGTTATGGCAAGGGTTTCGTCAGGTGGAATAAATTCCGGAAAGTCAAAGGATACCGCTATTCCTCCTTCCGATATATTATCCGTTACTCCATGAATTTCCTTGTCCGGAAATGAGATTACACAAGAAACTTCGGCATCAAATCTTTCATACTGCCGGTTTGGCTTTCTGCCCAGCATAAAGAAAACAGCCATTAATAAATTATAGGTATTTACTAAAAGCCAGAATATAATAACTGCCAGGGCAGGCGTTTCCATCATAAAGGTCTTATAAATGCTGACCAGCAATCCCCAAAGAGTAAATAATAAACAGACGATAAGAGGGAGGGATTGCCTGATTTTAAACCAGGTATCTCCATTCCTTGCCTTTGCTTTACCGTCCTTTTTTGTAACCACAAATTTCTTTTGCGAAATTCCCAGGCTTTCTTTTATGACGGCAGGGAGCAGACTGGGAAATAATATGGTTTCATAAACATTGGTAAGACGGGTATTCCTTATGTTTCCTGAAAGCATACGCAATGTGGCATTATTTAGCAAATACATGGGCAGCCAGAAAAGCACTACCTCCAACAGGGAGCATTTTACTACCATAACACCGAAAACCGCGTACAAAGCGGGGGACATAATATAAACAAATCTTTTAACAGGGCTGTACCAATAGGTAATCGAGGATATATAGCTGATCTTCTGATTTATGGATAATCCTCTTTTAAAAAGGATGTGTGTCTTACGGCCTGTTTGTATACATCCTCTTGCCCACCTTTCTCTTTGCTTCAATAGGCTTCTTAAATCCTCGGGTGCCATTCCCGATGCATGGGAATCACTTATTGCATAACAGCGGTAGCCTTTGCTCTGAATCATCATTCCCGTGGCAAAATCTTCCGTAATAACTCCCGTAAAGAAACCGCCCGCATCCTCTAATGCTTTTCTGGAAATTACCGTATTTGTTCCTCCGTAAATAACCGTATTACTGTTATTACGCATTACCTGCACATCCCGGTAAAAATAATCCTGCTCATTGGGGATGCGGCTTTCCGAATATAAGTTATATTGAAATAAATCCGGATTATAAAAGGTCTGGGGTGTCTGTAAAAAACCAATTTCTTCATCACCTAAAAAATAGGGCATACATGCCATAAGAAAATCCCTGCGGGGAATCATGTCCGCATCAAATGTAACAATGTAGGGCGAATTCGTTACACTAAGTGCATGATTTAAGTTTCCTGCCTTTGCAAAAGCATGGGTATCCCTCACCAAATGGACGATACCCATTTTTTTCGCCAGTTCTCCCATTTCCTCCCTATGACCGTCATCACATAAATAAATGTGCACCTTTGATTTTTCCGGATATTCCATATGCAAACATCCGTTTATGGTTTTATAAAGCAATTCGGGGGGCTCATTATAGGTAGAAATAAATATATCGATATGAGGAAATTTAGAAAGATCCTTTACCTCCACTTTAGGCGGAATTTTAATACTGGCTAATTG